>DAIPIF010000230.1:0-3342 GCA_036770925.1 Psychrobacter sp. | reverse complement strand
CACCTTAAAGGAAGTATCATGGCTGAAGAACAAGTACAACCACAATTGGCACTCGAGCGCATTTATGTCAAAGACATGTCACTTGAAGTTCCTGGCGCAGAAGTATTCACCAAAGAGTGGAACCCTGAGCTGGATATTAATTTATCCAGTAATGCCGAAAAGCTTGACGATGACCATTATCAAGTGGTTTTGACCGTTAGTGTCAATGCTAAAAACGCTGAAGAGCCGGCATTTATTGCAGAAGTCCATCAAGCGGGTATCTTTTTATTAAAGAATATTCCAGAAGACCAAATCGGTCAAATTTTGGGCGCTTATTGCCCGAACGTGTTGTTCCCTTATGCGCGTGAAGTGATTAGCGATATCGTGACGCGTGGTAGTTTCCCGCAGTTGCTACTAGCCCCAGTTAACTTTGATCAAGCCTATGCCCAAAGCCAAGAACAGGCGCAAATTGATGCCCAAGGTAACGCTTAAGCCTAAAGACTTAATAACCCTCAAAGTTTAAACAATAAAAACCCTGCCGAATGTTACGCATTGGCAGGGTTTTTTTATGGCTCATAAAAAATGCTTAAAAACTAGCCTTGTAGCGCGGCTAGAATTTGTTGCTTCACGTCATCAATACCTTGTGTGCCATCAAACTTATCGTAGCTTGGCGCATCACTGCCCTGTTGGGCTTTTTCTTGGTAAAAACCAACTAACGCTGAAGTCTGCTGCTGATAAGTCGCTAGGCGGTCACGAATAGTCGCCTCTTTGTCGTCTTCGCGCTGAATGAGTGCCTCACCCGTAACGTCGTCGATACCTTCTTGCTTCGGTGGATTGTGGTCAACGTGATAGACGCGACCTGAGCCTGCATGCTGGCGACGACCCGATAAGCGCTTGACGATTTCATCATCAGGTACGCTGATTTCAATCACATGGTCAATAGCAACATTGGCATCAGCTAAGGCTTGCGCTTGCGGAATGGTGCGCGGAAAGCCATCTAAGATACAGCCATTGACACAATCAGGCTTAGCCAAACGCTCTTGAACTAAGTTGATGATGAGGTCATCTGATACCAAACCACCAGCATTCATAATGCCTTCTGCTTGTTTGCCAAGCTCAGTGCCTTCTTTGATAGCGGCACGTAGCATGTCACCGGTTGAGATTTGCGGGATATCATACTGCTGTGAGATAAACTGAGCTTGAGTGCCTTTTCCGGCACCTGGTGGACCTAGCAAAATAATACGCATCATGATACGACTCTCCTTAATGGCTAATTTTTCAGATAATAAAATTTAGGGATTGGGATATAGCAAGGCTTACCTTACCTTGTGAGTTTACAAAGCTCAAGTATTTTTAATAGTTAAATAATCAGTAACCGTGACTTATCCGCTCATACTATTATAACTAAGCGCTGTAATATGAGGATTACAGCGCTGAATGGCGGGGATAATTTACGAGTTTAAATCGCTAGCAGCGGGCGTAACGACCGAGCCAGAGGTTTAAGGAACTTGTTGATTAATCTCAACATTAACTTGGTTTTGCTCGGCACTAACGACCACAGGATTCCCTGATAAATCGCCTGATTCTGCGACCGCATTGCCGCTGTGACTGATACGCGCCACGACAGCAAGCTGTATTTTGTCGCTACGCGCTGAGGCGATAGTACGCTCAGGCATCATCGCATCAAGGTCACTTAGACTGATAGTTGCCTCGCCTTGCTGAATGACGCTAATCGGTAAACGCTTGGCGGCAAATGGCGGACCACCATTGACATCACGAATGGCAACAAACAAGATATCGTCGCCTTTTATCAGTGGCAATAAGCTTGCATTGATAGTTACTTTAACCTCGATACCATCAGAGGCTTGCTGCTGCTGCGTATCCACAGTGGCGGCAAGCTCATCTAAGCTGGCAAGCGCTTGCGCATGGTCACCGGGTTTGGCGGCGATACTGTCGCGCAAACGTTTAATCCAGACTTTGGCTTCATCAAAGTTATTACCGCGTGCCTCGCCCATTGCCATGAGCATTTGGGCGCCTTCATGCTGTGGGTTTTTACTCAATACGTCTTGGATAACGCGGCGGCTATTGTTATCGAGCTGACCTTGATTGGCAAAAAAGCTGATTTGCGCATAAGTGGTGGCAATCTCTTCGTTATCAGGGGATAGACGATAAGCGCGTGATAGTGCCTCGAGCGCTGAAGGCGTCGCCTCAAGCGATAAAAACAGCTCAGACAAACGCATCCAACGATCTGCATCATCCGCATGGCGATACACATTGGTTTGCATGGTCATAATCAGCTGCCGACCATCTTCAATCGCCCACTCTGGCGGCTGATCAATTTTGCCGGTTAATAAGTCATCCGCCACTTGCGCCACTTTATCTTCGGCGGCCCACAACTCAAACACGGAGGTGCGATCGCCCACCAAAAAGTACGCCATAATGGTCAGTACCGGCACCCAAATGGCGATAATCAGCCGACCTTTGATACCAGGGGTCACCATTGGCGCTATTTGACGCTGAGCATCGAGTAGCTGACGCTCCAGCTCCAGCTTTTGGTTTCGATAATGACTGTCATCAATAGTGCCTGCGTCTTTATCGGTTTGTAATTCGGCGAGGCGCTCACGGAAGACCGCCACGTTAATATCGAGTAGCTGATTATCGACGGGATTGGCTTGTAAACGTGCCGCTCGTAGCCACGGCATAATGACGATGGCAGAGAGCACTAAGGTTAATAGTAAACCTAGGGCGACAAATAAGCCGAAAGTAGAAAATAAGGTCATTTGGTGTCCTCTGTGCTGGTGATGTCATGATCAGCATTATCCGTTGTACTGCGCGATAACAGACGATCCAGTTCAGCTTGCTCAGTAGATGTGAGCGCTTCAGTGGTCGCAGCGGTCTCGCCGTGCTGACCACTCGCTGCCAGTTGCCGACGTTTGGTACGCCAAAACCAACCGACAATTAACAGGACTAATAATAATGGCGGAAAAAACCAAAGTATCCATGTCGATGGGCGTACCGGCGGCTTATAACTGATAAAGTCGCCATAGCGCTCTTGCATATAATCGCGAATCTCGCCATCACTCCGACCGTCTTTGACTAAATCATAGGTTTTTTGCTTCAAATCTTGGGCAATCGGTGCATCGGAGGCGGCAAGGTTTTGGTTTTGGCATTTAGGACAGCGCAGCTCCTCAATCAACCCTCGATACTGCGCCTCTTGACGCTCAGAATCAAAATCATACACATCAATTGCGGCAGTCGCTGTCATACTAAGCAGACAGGCTAGCAACAGGCTTACCAGCTTTTGCCCCGTAGTCATTCTCATTTGCATACCTCCGCGACCTGAATCGGGTCTGGACGCGTATT
>DAIPIF010000229.1:0-3346 GCA_036770925.1 Psychrobacter sp. | reverse complement strand
AAATACACACTTCGCCATTTTTAAGATAACGAATGGCATTACGGCTGCTATAGCTCTCGGTCACCTCACCAATCGGCAGTGCCGACATCAGGCGGGTTTTGATATTGCGGCGCTCCAATGCATCACGCATTGCCAAGCCATTCATGACGGTTGCGAGCATTCCCATTTGGTCGCCCGTTACCCGTCCGACTAAGCCCTCTTTTTGTAATTGCGCGCCGCGATATAAGTTACCACCGCCGACGACGATACCGACCTGTACCCCAAGTCCTCGCAAATGCGCGATTGACAAGCTCATTTTGTCAAGCACATCAGAATCAATACCCATATCCTTGCCGCCTGCTAAGGCTTCACCAGAGAGTTTGAGTAAAATACGTGAGAAACGAGGGTTTTTATCAGACATGAGAGCACCTTTTATGATTAAACGTATAATTAAACATAGATATTATGATAATAGACAATGAGACTAAGCATCGTAGATAAATTGTGCTAATTGTAGCAAAAACTGCCCATAATGGGGCAGTTTTCCTCTCATTTTTCATGGCATACGCGATGCAGTGTCCAATGAGCAGGGGCGGTTTAGCGGTTAACTATTTAGAGATTCACCACTCAAAAGTCAAATACGAGCTAAAGCTGATAACTGGCAAATAAATCATATTCACTAGCGTCATCAATGGTCACCGTTAAGAACTGCCCCACTTGCACGCTAGAGGTAATATTATCCACATACACATGCCCGTCAATCTCTGGGGCATCGGCATAACTGCGGCAAATCGCGATATTCTCTTCAGTATCAATCTCATCAACGAGTACGGTTAAGGTTTTGCCGATTTTCTCTTGCAGCTTTTGCGCCGATATCTGTTGTTGCAGGGTCATCAAACGCTCATAACGGGCTTGCTTCACCTCCTCAGGTACGGGATTGGGCAAATCATTCGCCACCGCACCCTCAACTTCAGAGTAAGTAAAGGCGCCGACACGGTCAAGACGCGCCTCTTGTAGCCAATCCAGCAGGCATTCAAAATCTGCTTCGGTCTCACCAGGGAAGCCGACCACAAAGGTTGAGCGAATGACGATATCAGGACAAATCTCGCGCCATTTATGAATACGCGCTAAGGTGTTTTCGCTATGGGCGGGGCGTTTCATCGCTTTTAGGACGCTATGGCTGGCATGCTGAAATGGAATATCCAGATAAGGCAGCAGCTTTTTTTCGCTCATCAGCTCGACCACTTTATCGACATGCGGATACGGATAGACATAATGCAGGCGTACCCAAATGCCTAAATCATTCAAGGCTTGGCACATATCATAGAACTTGGACTTCAGCGGCATGCCATTCCAAAAACTGGTCTTGTATTTTAAATCCAAACCATAAGCAGAAGTATCTTGCGAGATGATTAATAGCTCTTTTACGCCGGCGTTTTTGAGCGCCAATGCCTCATTCATCACACTATCAATCGGACGCGAGACCAAATCGCCACGCAAACTAGGGATAATACAAAAGGTGCAACGATGATTACAGCCCTCAGATATCTTCAGATAGGCATAATGACTGGGGGTTAATTTAATGCCGGCTTCATTAATTAAGTCAATCTTAGGGTCGTAATTATCGTCTTTATTGCGCTCAGGTTTGGGCACATGCAGCGCCACCGCACGAATCACGTCATCATAAGCATGAGCGCCGGTGACTGCGAGTACGGCGGGGTGCATGGCACGAATTTTATCCGCCTCTTTACCCAAACAACCCGTGACAATCACTTTGCCGTTTTTGCTAATAGCTTCGCCAATGGCGTCGAGGGATTCTTGTACCGCCGACTCGATAAAGCCGCAGGTATTGACCACCACCAAATCAGCGCCCGCGTAATCACTGGCGACTTGATAGCCATCGCGGCTCAGCTCGGTAATAATGCGCTCACTATCGACCAAAGCTTTTGGGCAGCCCAAAGAGACAAAACCAATCTTAGGAGCGGCATTGACGGGCGCTTGTGCAGTGGCGGCATGGGGCGCATGACCACTTACGCCACTCGTCGCCTTGCTACTTTGGGCAATGCTACGGTTTTGATTGTGATTGGCTTTATGATGGTAGGGCTCGCCACTATGATGAGGAGTAGGCGTTTGCGGCGACTCTTGCGAGTTGGCAGGATTAAAAACGCTGACGCTATCTTTGACTGCTGACGCGGCAGATACGGATGGATTGTCTGCGGGGTTTGAGATTTGGGACATAGCTGACCTTGCTTGAGATAAATTGGCTGAACGCATTGTACGTTTTTTTTGTGATAATCACCAGTTTTGTGGTGCTAGACAGTTGATTTGTGGTTAAATATTGAATTTACCTTAATTATGGCACCCTAACTTTTATTGAGTATCCTTATGACTATCGCTAAAACCATACCCATCATCGATAAGCCGCTATTTGCAACCGATTATCATGTTTATATCAATTACACCGATGCAGGCGGCATTGTCTATCATGCCAATCATTTGGTATTTTTTGAAAACGCGCGCCGTGATTGGTTTACCCAAATCGGTATCAATGGCTATTTTTTGCAGACCGATGACGGACAAGTGCAACATTTTGTGGTCAGCCAAGCTGAGCTGAAATACCGTAAAGCGATATTTTTGGATGAAATTATCAGTGCGCGTATCGATAAAGTCGAGCTCAAACCTGCGAGTATTATTTTTTATCAAAGCCTGCATCGTCAAACAACAACGTCAGCGGATAGCACAGCCAGCGATACTTTATTAAGCAGTGGTAAAATCGTCATCGCTTGTGTACAAAATCAAGTCAATCCTGAACCCACTACAAGCGCGGCGCCCTCTATTAGAGCTATTCGGGTGCCCAAAAACTTGCAGACGCTCATTCAAGCTGCCGTGAGCCAACATGCCGATGAATCATCAAATCAGCCAAGCCCTTAGCTGATTTTATTGACCACCCGTAATGGTAAGCGCTGCATGGCTTGACCGACGATGGCTTCGGCTAGATAGGCTAAGCCTGCTTGGGCAGTCCTTTGTCTTTATTTGAGGCTCTATTAACGCCACGTGATAAAGCTCTCCCCTTCTGCAAATAGATGACTGTGCTCATTAAAAGACAATAGATGCGCGGCGGGCTCACGGATAGTGATGGCGGTCACGCCGGTATTAATCAGGCTTTTATTCAGCTGATAAGCCGATTGGCTATCTTGGCGCAGTAACTGCGCGGTAATGGCGGCGATAACCCCGCCTGAGGTAAAAACCAGTACGCTGCTGTCCGCGTCACCATTTTGCATTTGCGCCGTTTTTGCCCGTACTTGGGCAAAGGCTTGCGCGGCACGCTCATTGAACTGCACCCAGCTCTCGATATAATTATCATGGG
>DAIPIF010000228.1:0-3355 GCA_036770925.1 Psychrobacter sp. | reverse complement strand
ATTATAAATAAATAATCGCTACTTTAGCAAAACCGCCCTTATTGTCAACGGTGTTTGCGTGACAGCACTTAGCCAGCACTGGCTTAACGGACGTTTATAGTGGTCATCATTTTTCATATAAACAGGATTTAGCAGCACTGATTGATAATCATATTCAATCATTCACGCAAATCTAAGCAAAGTAGGGATGCTAAATAGTGATATAAACCCACTAAAAAGTGAATTTGATAAGCAGTATATGGGGTCAATTAGCACAGTTAACAACGATAATTGCTAAAACAGGCTAGTTTAAGCGCGCATTTATCGCTATCATTGTCCTCTATTAAATAGTATCCGCTATGAGTCGCTGACTACTATTACCCTCTTTATGTATGACCCACCTCAAACCCTTGCCGAGTCGTTTTATGGAAAACTCAGCGCAATCAGAGAGATTGCCTCATCTAGATGAATCAGAGCTGTTTCACGCTATTAGAAACCCTGCGTTTCGTCGCATTGGATTGATGGGGCGCGCCGGCAAACGTAGTGTCACCCAAAGCCTAGTACAAGTCGCTAAAACCGTCAATGAGATGAAACTGACGCTCATTATGGACATACAAACGGCAAATCTACCCACACTGGACTTGACGGAGATAGAAAAAGTCAAAATCGTCAAACGTAGCTTAATAGGTGAGATTTGCGATTTGGTCATTGTGGTCGGCGGTGATGGCTCCATTTTGCATGCCGCAGAGGCGCTGGCACGGTATCGGGTGCCGGTATTGGGCGTTAACCGTGGGCGTTTGGGATTTTTGGCGGATGTCCTCCCCGATGAAGTAGAGCTCAAATTACGCCAAGTATTGATGGGTAATTATCAGCTGGATCACCGGTTTTTATTGACCATGGAGATTCGTGAGGGCGACAAGGTTATCCATCAAGACATGGCGTTAAATGACATCGTATTGCATGCGGGTAAGTCGGTGCACATGATTGATTTTCAGATGAAAATTGACAATCAAGACGTTTATCGGCAGCATAGTGATGGGCTGATTGCCGCGACCCCGACAGGCTCAACCGCTTATGCGCTATCGGGTGGCGGTCCTATTATTCATCCGAGTATGGATGCTATTTGTTTGGTGCCCATGCATCCGCATACCTTATCGAGTCGTCCGATTGTGGTCAGTGGTAATAGTGAGATTAGTATTCGTATTCATGAGGACAATCGGACGCAGCCGATGGTCAGCGCCGATGGTAAAGCCAGTATCCCGCTTGACCAAGAGCAGCGCCTCTACATTCGCAAACATCCTGACAAACTAACCTTATTGCATCCGCCAGGCTTTGATTTTTATGAAGCGTGCCGTACTAAGCTACATTGGAACGTCCATGCCGAAGAGTTCAGTTTAGATGCAGACGATGATGAATAATAAAGGACTACATTACGAGCAATTAACCCCAGTCCGTATGACGATAACGACAAGATGACATATCATAAAGGAGCGACCGCATTATGAATAAACAAACGGTATTAGCAAGCTTAACCCCCGAGTTGGTGGATAAGTTTCGGCTAGCTATTGAGCTGGGTAAATGGTCTGATGGGCGTAAATTGACCCCTGAGCAGCGCGAAACCTGCATGCAAGCGGTGATGATTTGGGAGCATGAGCATCTGTCCCCCGCTGAGCGGGTGGGCTTTATTCACAAGCCTATCAGAGATGACGGCACGACCGTTGGCGCTGAATGTGATGTCGAGCATGAGCATCATTATCCCAATATGCCCAATCCTCGCGGCGCGATTCAACCGGTAAAATTTCGCGACAAATAAGCGCTAACTATAACAGGTGTCAATAAAAAACCACGCTATTGTGTAGTAGCGTGGTTTTTTTTGGCTATAATTTTTTATGCGGATTAACAATTATTACTTATTCATAAAAACCACTTACAGCGCGGTGGTATCTACACTGGGGCGCACGGTTAAAGGATTGGTTTGCATTAAAAATCCTTGCCAACCCCAATGTAAAAAGTTACGAATATTGGCGTGGTCAGTACCATTTGGCGTGGCTTGTACTTTGATATAATGCTCACCAAATAGTTTAAGAGTGTCCAATTGGCTCAAGCCATGATGCTTGGCAAAACCAAATACCTTGGCGCTACCTTCATTTTCGCCCGCAGCATTATGCTGCATGCCATTGACAAAAGGCGCAGGGGTATAGCGATAAAAGTCATCAATAAAGCTGATGACATCATTGAATCCAATGGCTTTTTTATTCAGACCATTAAGTAAAGCTGAGACATCTGATTGGCGGATACTCATAATTAAATAACCTCAAGGCACATTGAGAGCCGTTATAAAATGCGGCTCAATGTGTGTTCAGTGATTGTTTAAAATAATAGCACTTATCATGCCCACTTAGCGATTAAAATAGTCTTCATCATCAAAGGAGGGTGCAAAATTACCCTGCTCCAAATGCTGCATTTGTGACTGTACCGAGCGCTCATGCTGAATACGCTGATAGATCTCTTCACGGTGCACGGCGATATCTTTTGGTGCATTGACACCGATACGTACTTGGTTACCTTTGACGCCTAAGACCGTTACACTGACCTCATCGCCAATCATTAAAGTTTCGCCCACACGGCGGGTTAAAATTAACATGCGTCACACTCCTTATGTCGCAGCAAAAAACAATTACTCATTGCATTATTTCTCAAATTTAGGACAGCACCATAAACAACGAGCCACTTATTATAATAAAAATTTGTTGGGTTTTTATTGATAAATAAGCAAAATATGCTCTAAAATAAGCGTTATGATGACTATCGGTAAGTTCATTTAGCCCAAATGAACGACCTATTATAAGTGGCATAACCGATACTGTCACGGCTTTTCATAAGACTACTAGGTAAGTATTGATTTCAGGCGCTTTACAACGCAAAAAAGGGTCATAAAGACCCTTTTAAATGATAGCTGAATATTTACTAAGCAATTGATAGTTAGATTATTATCATAAAACTATCTTCTAGCCTGTTTATTAACCAGCAACTTTGCTATCGCCGTCTGCACGGTCGAGACCAAAGGCGGTATGCAGTGATTTGACCGCTTTTTCTAAATACTGCTCTTGGATAAGGACTGAGACTTTGATTTCACTGGTCGATATCATCTGAATGTTAATATTATTCTCGGCAAGGGTTTGGAACATCAGGCTAGCAACCCCTGCGTGTGAGCGCATGCCAACCCCAACCAGTGACACTTTAACCACTTCGTCATTGGCTAAAATCTCTTTGGCACCAATCTCATCTTTGACTTCGTTTTCGAGTACTTTGAGGGTTTTTGCCATGTCAGTACGGTTGACGGTAAAGGTAAAGTCAGTGGTGCCGTTGGTCGATA
>DAIPIF010000227.1:0-3362 GCA_036770925.1 Psychrobacter sp. | reverse complement strand
GAGTATATTAAAATCAATGCCGATTACCGCAGCTAAACCTGTTTAGATGCCTTAACGTCAGTTGCAAACACTAACGTTACGTTACAAAGCAGTTATAGAGGTGGCTGGCTGATGCACTCTATAATCAAGGCTATAGAATAATAAAAGCACTGACTATGCTTGATAGTGATAAATAGTGGCAATTTTTAGCTCATATCCTGCCATAGTCGATGCTATCATTTACTATGTCAGTGATTTATATTTTGTGGGCATCAGCGTTATAACTATAAACAGATAAAATATATTTTACTTAATAACGACTTATTATTTTTACTAAATAACTATTTACTGAGGATATCAGAATGAAAAAATTAGCAATCGCAGCATTGGTCGGCACTTTAGCTCTAGCCGGTTGTTCTACCACCGATTTGGTTAACGAGCGTAATCTAATCGTTGAGGGTGAGGCAAAAACGGTTAAAGTGGTCAATATTCCAAGCCTAAAAATAGAATTAGCACCGAACAAAGCGGTTTGTGAAGTGATGGATAGTGCTGGTCAGATGGTGACGGCTGAATGTCTACAATTCCGTCAAACTTACCAAAGAAACTATAATACCTTTAATGGTGATATCCAAGGCTTTACCTATGAGCCAGGCTATCGCTACGTGCTAGATGTACGTCAAGAAGCGGTTGCTAATACCGCCGCTGGCGTGGTTGAGCCCGTATGGTACTTAAACGAAGTTATCTCGAAAAAAGCTGAATAATGGCTTTTGCCTTTGAGCTAGGATAGCTGTATTGTATCAATAGCGAATAAAAACCTCTAATTAGTTAGAGGTTTTTTTGTGGCTAAAAATTAAAAAAGTATGAATGTTATAAAAATAGTGAAACTTAAGCGTACCCATCAGGGGTCAATAATTGCTTTAGTTTATAATTAAATTCCGTTACCATACCTGCTGCCAGCGCTTATGTAACATCCTGTAAACTAAGCTTTTTTGTAAAAGCTCGCTTATAACAGACAGGGTAAAAATAATAGCGGTAAACAATTTCAATGTGCCGTTTAGCCAAATGCCGCTCACACCAGACATCGAGCAGGGCAACGTTATCACCATGACTATAACCATAATCAAGCCCTAAACCATATAGGATAAGTGCGTATGACCACTCCCTCAGAGCCCTCTGCTGACCACTCGCCCGCACCAAATGCTCTAGAATCTGCCGGTATTGATACCAGTAGGACGAGCTTTCCTCATAATCCTGACTTTGATAATGGTCACTGGTTTCCCAATTGGCGACCCTTTACAGGCGATTTGGATAAAACCGCAGTGGGTATTAATGAGTATTTGCCGCCAGCAAAAAGTCTTTTGCTCGGTATTCAGCATACGTTTGCCATGTTTGGCGCGACCATCCTTGCGCCTTTATTAATGGGTTTTGACCCCAACTTAGCCATTTTGATGTCTGGTATCTGTACGGTGATGTTTTTTATCATTACCGGCGGACGCATGCCAAGCTATCTTGGCTCAAGTTTTGCATTTATCGGTCCGGTCATCGCCGTCACCGCTTATGCAGGCAGTGGATTTAATAGTAATTTAGATGTCGCCTTAGGTGGCATTATGGTCTGTGGCATCCTGTATTCTTTGGTCGGCTTGCTGGTGATGAAGACGGGCACGGGCTGGATTGAGCGTTTGATGCCGCCTATTGTCACCGGCGCTATTGTGATGATTATTGGTTTGAACCTAGCCCCTGTGACCATTCAAGGCGTCTCTGCCAATCAGTTTGATGCGTGGATGGCAGTGCTCACGGTATTATTAATTAGTGGGGTGGCGGTATTTACCCGTGGGATGTTGCGGCGTTTATTACTATTGGTCGGTTTGGTGTTGTCTTATATCATTTATTATATCGTGAGCAATGTCATGGGCTATGGCGTGCCGATTGATTTTAGTGGCGTGCAAGCGGCCTCGTGGTTTGGGCTACCCAGTATGCATACGCCGCGCTTTGAGATGAGTGCGATTATTTTGATTGCGCCAGTTGCATTTATTTTGGTTGCCGAAAACTTGGGACATTTCAAAGCGGTGGAGGGCATGACTAAAGCAAGAGTAACCCCTTATATGGGTCGCGCCTTTCTTGCTGATGGACTTGCCACCACTTTTTCAGCAGGTTTTGGCGGGACAGGGGTCACCACTTATGCCGAAAATATCGGTGTCATGGCGGTGACTAAAGTCTATAGCACCACTATTTTTGTCATCGCCGGTTTGGTGGCTGTCATGCTTGGGTTATCGCCTAAATTTGGCGCGATTATTCAGACTATTCCGGCAGCATTATTGGGCGGTGCATCTATCATCGTTTTTGGTTTAATTGCGATTGCAGGTGCCAAAATTTGGATAGACAATCACGTTGATTTTACTAAAAACAGTAATTTAATTATTGCAGCAGTCACGGTGATTATGGGGACGGGTAATTTTAGTTTGCATCTAGGTAGCTTCGATTTGGGCGGTATCGGCACCGCTACTTTGACCGCTATTGTGCTTAATGCCTTATTTAATCGTCAAAAAGATTAGGGCACACCCTAACTGGCAGCCAAGCCTAAGCGCTATTTGTAATGCCGCTTATAAAAGCGCGCAAAAAAACGATAGCGCCTTAATGCGCGCGGTTTTGGTTTCAGCGAGCCTAAATAAATGGCAAACATCGTGAGCAGCGCGCCGCTCCATTGTAGAGTGTTGATGGGCTTATCCAGCCAACTATAATCAATGAGTAGGGCGGCAATCGGCTCGGTTAATAATAACAGTCCGGTGAGGGTCAAAGACAGTTTGGGAATCGAGTAGGCAATCAGTCCCCACGCCAAGCACTGCATCACTGCGCCATAAATAATAATCCAACCAAGCTCTGCCGCACTGCTCGGCATCATATTGCCTTTATCGAAGATAAGCATCGGTACTATCATCGCCAGCACTCCGCCGATACTGACCAGCTGCATGAGGATAAATATCGGTGTGGGCTCAGTATCATGCGTTTTACGAATAAAGGTCATGGAGGCGGCAAGCATCGCCCCTGAGACGATACCGGTGATAAATCCCCACGTTGCGGCGCTGTTGTGGGCAAATTCAGGGCTACCTATCATTGCCACCCCGAGCATCGCCATCGCTAAGCTCAATAATTGCAAAATAGACTGGCGCTCACTGAAGTACAAAAACCCAATAGCCGCCAAAAAGAAAATCTGTAAGCTATTGAGTAGCGTTGAGATACCCGGACCGACGGCATAAATACTCTCATGCCAAAGCGCCAAATCGAGTCCTAAAAACGCCCCTGATAATAAGCCATAAACGATAGCGCGGCGTGAGCGTGGCAGGCGTTGTCCTGTAAGCTTGGCCAATAATGTAAACAGCACGCCT
>DAIPIF010000226.1:0-3376 GCA_036770925.1 Psychrobacter sp. | reverse complement strand
AGCCATTAATAATGGCACATTAACCACTGATAACTTAACCCATTTATTACTGAGAGACACGTAATGGCGATGATTATTTAAATTGGCATGCCGATGATGAAAAAGAGTTGGGCATCAATCCAGTCATAGCGTCGGTAAACTTTGGGGCAACCCGTGATTTCCAACTTCGCAATAATGACAATCATGATTTAAAACTCAATATACCGCTTACTCATGGCACCTTGCTCATCATGTCGGGCGCGTTACAGCACCATTGGCAACATGCGGTTCCTAAACGTAAAAAGGTTCATCAATCACGCTTTAATCTGACATTTAGAGTCATCGGCTAATGTTTTTATGGTCATATGATGGCAAAATAATGTGTTATTTTTTATATTATTAACCCCAAAAACCATTCATGACTTCAACTAACAACGCAGCAGCAATGACTATAAATATCACGCCACAAGCCCGATTCAGCCACGCCAAACGATTACCAATATCAAGCCAGCCTGCCAATTGCTTGCCACCCACGGTATAAATAAGTTGCCAAATGGTCTCACTCAAAAACAGCCCCAAAGTCAGGACAATATATTGCGGCAATAAGGGCGCATTAAAATTGATAAACTTGGGGAAAAAGGCAGCAAAGAACAAAATCGCTTTGGGATTGGATAACGAGACCCAAATGCCAGTACGAAATAAAGTCAGATTACTCGGAGATACTCTGACCAAAGCGCTAGATAAGGGGCGCGGCTGTGGCGCTTGAGAAGGGTGAATAAAGTCAGTAGCAAGCGTGGTATTTTGGGCGCTTATCGCATCCGTATTTATCGTCCCAGCATTATCCATCAAGCGGTTATTACCACCTGTGTCACGCCATGAGCCAATGCCCAGATAGATTAAATAGAATGCGCCAACGGTTTTGATAACATCCAGCAGCCAAGGGGATTGGCGGCTGATAACATCCAGTCCAAGCAAGGTTGAGAGCAGCAGTATAAATAGCCCAAGCGTGAGTCCTGCCAGCGTCCATAAGGTGCGCTTGACGCCATAATTGAGCCCATATTGAAACGCTAACAGCATATTAGGACCTGGGGTCGCTGATATAAAAAAGGTACTGGCAAAAAACACCGCAAACAGATGCCAAGACATCAACAACCCCTAGTTTTTTATTTAAAATTCATAATACTGGTTAAATTTATAATACTGCACAAAAAATAAACACCGCCATTTAGACGGTGTCTGTTATACCATAAAAATAAGGTATCACTGGCTTGCAGTACAGCTCTCAAGCAACTTTTGCAAAAAGGTATCACAGCGGGCGATTTCACTCAGCTCAACATATTCATCAGCTTTGTGTGCCTGCTCAATACTACCCGGTCCGCAGATAATCGTCGGGATACCGCTATTGGTAAATTGCCCACCCTCGGTAGCATAAGCGACTTTATGACGCTCATTATCACCCGTTAGCGCGCTTATCAGCTGTTGTAGCGCGCCATTGTCATTATCCGTCATCGCAGGCACGCTCTCTTGTTGCAGCAGCTCAATGCCCGTATCAGCAGCGCGCGCTTGCATCTTGGCTGTCAATTCAGCGATTTTGGCTTTAATCGGCGTAACGATATCGTTTTGGGTCATGTGCGGCAAGTTACGATAATCAAAGGTAAACTCGCACAAGTTGGGCACGATATTGGTCGCTGTGCCGCCTTGAATAGTGCCTACTGACAAGGTCGAGTACGGGACATCAAATAGTGCATCATTATCATCACGCCGGCTTATTTGCTCGGCTAACTCATCGACAAAGCCTATCAAGCGACTGGCATAACTAATGGCATTGACGCCTTGATGGGTCAATGATGAATGCGCGGACTTGCCATGGACGCGGCAACGATAAACAGCCACGCCTTTGTGTGCCACCACCATCGCCATATTGGTCGGCTCACCAACGATACAATAATCAGGCTGAATACCACGCGCCTGTAAGTCGGCTAAAATGAGTGGCGCACCTAAGCAGCCGACCTCTTCATCAAAGGATAATGCCAAATGCAGCGGACGTTTCAGCGTACCGTTATGAGACAAGGCGACTGCTTGCGGCAATAGCGTCAAAGCACAAGCAATAAAGCCTTTCATGTCGCATGCGCCGCGACCGTATAGCTTATCACCGCGAATGGTCGCACTAAATGGAGGAGACGACCAATCTTGCCCATCGACAGGCACCACATCGGTATGTCCTGACAATACCAGACCGCCATTGATGATATCAGCCTCATTACCCGCCGGCACAGTCACAAACAGATTGGCTTTATTTTGCGCGTCATTAAAGCTCAAATGAGTGCTCAACCCCAATTGCTCACAATAGGTTTGTACGTCTTGGATAAGCGCTAAGTTTGAATGGCGGCTGACCGTATCAAAACTTATCAAACGTTTTAGCCAATCAATACTTTGCGCGGGGTAATTTAAGTCAGATACTGCTTGAATCGCATTGTTTTTTACCATCATAGGAGTTCCTTATTTTTGCTATTTTATGATGATGGACTATGACCTATTATAAGAGGCTATAAGGGCTTATGAGGGATTGTATTGATTCATCACATCGACCACCGGCGGCATCGGCTTTGCCACTTTGCCTTCTGCTTGACGCTCCTTAGTGGTTTTGGCATCCATAGCAAGACCAGCAATCAGCGCCAGCTCTTTCACTGGTTTGCGTTTGCGCGTTGCAAAGCTCACGGGCACCATACGTGCAAACTCATAAATATAAAGGTAGGACTCCTCACCACCATCAAAATCTTCATCATCCTCAAGACGAATCGCGCCAATTTTTGCCAAGTCCGTCAGCATCTCGTTTTCTTCGCTGCTAATCTTACAATCGGTGATACCAAAACCCGTCATAAAGCCATTAGACCACTGTTTCAGCGCCATCACCCGCTCGTATAAATCGTGTTCATCATCGGGCACTAATGGCGTATAGGCATACGCATCATCTTTATCTTTGAGCTGAAATACCGTATCCTCCGCCTCCTCGCTAAGCAAAGTCAATGCCGCATCGGGCAGCGGGGCAAAGCTCAACTCCTCAAGTATCGTCGCCCAACCTGCCGCATCAGGCGCATAGCACGCGGTCATCAGCCCCGTCATCAAGCCATGCAGCTCACTGATGCTCACATCGTTCCACTTTTCAAACACAGTAGACCATTCATTCCAACCGGAGATATTATCATTCATAAAGACTATCCTAATTATTGATAAGTGCAAGTGAAGCGCTAGCCACTGAATAATGATGCATCACGACTCATCGTAGCGCTTGATGTCAGCAAAATAATAGTGCTGATAAAAATATAAATCACACCAATACGTGCAATTACTTTGTTGATATAGATATTATGCGGTCACCTATGGCATTATTAAACGT
>DAIPIF010000225.1:0-3431 GCA_036770925.1 Psychrobacter sp. | reverse complement strand
CTAGCTAATAGTATCAATGGCAATAACCAAGTAGATACTGCTTTAGATGCGCTGCGTCTGAAAAAGGCGGTGGATGACGGCATTATCGAGCAGTCGGTACTCGATGAGTATATAGCACAAAATCTGCATAGCCGCCAAAACCCCACTAATCCGTCACCAAATCCTGTGCGTACCAATGAGGGTTTGCAGCAACAAGCCGTGCAAGTGCAGCAGCAAGGCTATCAGATGATGACGCCCGCGCAAATTGAGCGTGAGCTTGCCGCTATTAATGCGCTTAATAAGCGCTGGCAAAATGCTGATTTTGATGCGCCTGTCGCCACCTTACAAGGCGGTCAGCCCATTGGTTTTGACAGCAGCTTAGAGGGTGAGAGCTTACCGTCCCCCAGTAATTTTGAAACCCTGCGTATCCCTGAATATCAAGAAGCGGGCAGCGACAATGCAGAAGTGTTGGCACGTCCGATTGAAGTGAGCGACTCGGTCAGCAGTAGACCGCCGCCAGCGAGTATCGATATTAATAAACCGCGCACTGGTGCTCAAGTATCGCCGCCTGTAACCGCTAGCCCTGCTATTAATAAGGCAGATAGCCAAACTCGCGTGACCGATGGCTCAGAGACGGTATTAAATCCTGATGACTATCTGCCAGATTATGAGGTGACGACAGACTCAGCAGCTAGCAGTAATGCTCTTGAGCCAGTCAGTACGCCCAAACCGCGCGCGCCTCAATCGGCTAATATCGTCAAGCGTCTCTATAATCGCCTATTTAATGGTGGCGTCATGCCATTACCGCATGTCGAGACTACGGTTTATATACAACAAGCGCCTAATGAGGACGCAGCATCTGCGACACTTATTAAAGCGGATAAAGAGGCTCAGCCCTTTAGTAATATGAAAGCGGCACTTGATGATATGACCCTGCAGTCCGTGGTTGATTTTACCGCCGCCCTGCCACGCTTGCGCCAAACCGCTTTGGATGCGGCAAAAGCGGTGGGTTATTATGATGTGACGCTGCGTTTACGTCAGCCTGATAGCGATAGCATAGATATTATTATTGAACGTTTAGGCGAGCCCGTACGTGTCGAGAGCCGTGTTTTAGACATTCGTGGAGAGGGCAGCGAGCAGGCAGAATTCCAAGCGCTGGCGCGTGATTTGCCCCCTAAAGTCGATGATATCTTTAATCATCGAGTCTATAAAAACAGCAAAGCGGCGCTTGAATCGCTAAGCAGTACTTATGGTTATTTTGACGAGTATTGGTTGAACAAATCGGTTGATATTATCCTACCCGATAATACTGCCGACGTCTCATTAATTTATAATACCGGCGCGCGCTATGCGTTTGATGACGTCATATTTTTTACTTATGATAAACAAACCAATACCTTAACCCGTGACCCTGACAAGCTACCGGTTGAGATGTCATTACTGCAGCAACTGGTTAGTTTTGAGCCAGGCGCGCCTTTTTATCGTCCTGATATTAACAAGCTCAGTAATGATTTATCAGCGACCCGCTACTTTAATACGGTCAACGTGGAGTCGATATTACCCCCTGATGAGCGTAGTCAAGATAGCAGTCTTGCCTTTGATAATACCCCCACAGACCAAGCGAGTGATGATGAGGGTCGCGATATCAATGAGCTTGCTGGCGATAATGGTGATGCCAATAACGAGCGCTTAGCCGCTGAAGATATTGCCCCTATCGAGTTTGAAGTCGATGAAGAAACCCAAAGTAAACTGCAAGCCATTAAACAAAAATCTGAACGTTTAAGCCGTTTACCTAATAATCGGGTATTGGATGAAAAACCCCAAAAAACCGACAGTATTTTGGGCAAAATCAGCGACTCTATCAGTCAAGTTGCCAAAAAGATATTCCCCGATGAAGAAAGATTGGTGGAAGATGAAAACTTTATACCGCCCACGCTAGAAGGTCGCCTCAGCCCTGAGCAAGTACAGCAAAATAAAAAGGTACCGCTGTATGTCTTTGTCTCCGCTGATAAACCGCGTGATGCACAGGTTGGTATGGGTTATGGGACCGATACGGGTATCAGAGCCACGGGCAAAATTGATTACAATTTGATTAATCGCCGTGGTCATCAGGCAGGCGCTGAGGTGGAAGTCTCACGGATTAACAAAAACGTCACGGTTTATGGCACGCGCCCATGGAAGCATCCGCTCAATGATAAGCTACAAACGCGGCTGACTTATAAAGAGGAGACGATTGATCAAGGTAAAGGTAACTTTGATTTATCGACCAAAACCCTCAAAGCGTCACTATCGCGCAATATTCTCAAGGAAGACAGTTGGGATAGAAGCTATTTTGTCCGTTATCGTTTAGATGAGTTAGAGACCGGTCTTAATGTGGCAGATTTAGAGGATTTGCCGGTGCGTTTTATCACCTCAAAACCCAAACAAAAAGCCCTGCTCTTTGGTTATGGCGTCAGCAAATCTGACGTTGATAATGCCATTAACCCCACCCGCGGTTTTCGCCAATATTATGGTATTGAAGCGGCAACCGATAGTATTTTGAGCGATACCGATATGGCAATTATCCATGCCGGCGTCAGTGGGCTATACACCTTTGGTCAGGATAAGAAGCATCAAGTGCTGGGCAGTTTTGATAGTGGTTATATTTGGGCAGATGATTTTGCAGATGTGCCTTATAAATTGCGCTTTTTTGCCGGTGGCGATCAGAGTATTCGGGGTTATGACTATGATAGTTTATCGCCGCTAGAGAATGGCTACTTGACTGGTGGGCAAATACTGGCAGTGGGTAGTGCTGAATACAACTATGAGTTTAAACCAGGGTTTCGAGCTGCGGTTTTTACCGATGTCGGTAATGCCTATGATAAAAATTTCGATACCGACACCAAAGTGGGCGTGGGCATGGGTATCCGTTGGGCGTCTCCTGTCGGCATGGTGCGAGTGGATGTCGCGGCTGGGGTGACAGAAGAGAGTATTCCAGTTAGACTGCATTTATTTATCGGCTCACCCTTATAAACCCTTAAGCTGATAAACCCTTAAGAGATAAAGAAAGAGATAAAGATAAGTGTTCTCCTGTTTTTTTAACCTAATTGAGTATCATGTTGCCCAATAATACCCCGCCACCTCAACAGGCACCCGATGAAGATCCAGCCCAAAGAGATGCCCGTTTGCTGCGCCGCTGGTATCCTGTGTCTTTTGTGCTGAAGCTTTTGGGCTTAATCACGATTGTGTTGGTCATCATGTTTGCCGTGTTTTTTTATATGGCGGGTACCGATAAAGGCACGCAGTTTTTATTAGAGAAGATTGCCAGTGAGACCGGTATTGAGCTGAAATACGGCAGTGGTAATTTGCGTGACGGTATCTGGGTCACCGATATTGATATCGAGGCGACTGACGATATTGAAATTATCATCGATAAAGCTTATGTCAAAATAGGCTGGCGGGCAGTATTTGCA
>DAIPIF010000224.1:0-3461 GCA_036770925.1 Psychrobacter sp. | reverse complement strand
GCTCATTAATACTTCCTCCAGGTGAATGAAATGGGATTATCCCACACTGGGTTTATGGCTTAAAGAATATACAATATCAATTACAAGCCATTTTTTGATGTGCCTAATTGTGCTAATTGTTGCTATTCTAAGCTATTTTTGTCATAAAATAAATTATTGTGTTAAAAATAAAACGGTCCCGATAGGCTGTATGTAGCAGTTGAGTATAAAAAATACTCGCAGCTGGCTTACTGCAAACCTTTGGCAGTAAGGTTTAAGGTATCGAGATTATTGTAACCACTTTCTAAAGAATGTCCTTAAAATAAATAAGGCATTTAACAATAGCGAATGATACTTGAAATTACTGCAATGTTCACTAACTTTCAGCATATTTCCTTGAGGTTGACCCACATAAGCCACACTTGTCGTTTTATTTTAGCAATATAACCGTGTGGCTCAGGGGCTTCCGCAAATGCGTTATCAGACTAGGCTTGTGAGTATGCGATACTCATAAGAAGGCACGCAAAATGATTAACCGTCAAGTGACTCCCAACGTTCGAGCTTTTGCATCATTTCATCCTCTATAGTTAGCAGACGCTCACTGGCAAGGGTGGCGGCATCAAAGTCTTGGGTGAACCATGAGCCATCAGCGAGCTTGGCTTCTAAATCTGCCTGCTCAGCTTCTAAAGCGGCAATCTGTTTAGGCAGGGCGTCAAGCTCACGCTGCTCATTGAAATTCAGCTTTTTGGCGACGGTATTAGTTTTGCTTGGGGCGGCTGATTTAGTAGCCGGTTTATTGTTTGCTGCGTTTTTGGTTGATTTTGCGGCAGCCGCATCGCTACGACTTTTTTGTATGAGGTACTCTTGATAGCCACCCACATACTCATTAACTGTACCGTTGCCGTCTTCATCAGTATCAAAAACCCACGTTGAGGTGACGACGTTGTCCATAAAGGAGCGGTCATGGCTAATGAGTAAAATCGTCCCGCCAAAACTTGCTACTGACTCTTCTAGTAATTCTAGTGTTGCCATGTCCAAATCGTTGGTCGGCTCATCAAGTACGAGAATGTTAGCAGGTTTTAGCAGTTGCTTGGCAAGCAACACGCGGTTACGCTCACCACCTGATAAGGCTTTAACCGGCGTACGCGCACGCTCTGGGGCAAATAAAAAGTCTTGTAAATAGCTCATGATATGGGTTTTGCGCCCACCGACTTCGACGAAGTCTGAGCCTTCTGAGACGTTGTGGGCGACACTGGCTTCTAAGTCTAATTGGTCACGCAGCTGATCAAAAAAGGCGATTTGTAAGTTGGTACCCAGCTCAACTGTACCGGTTTTGATCACTTCATCATCAGACATATCGAGTAGGGCTTTGATAAGCGTGGTTTTACCGGCGCCATTGGGTCCTATAATACCAATCTTGTCACCGCGCATGATGGAGGTGCTGAAGTTATCGACCAAGACGTTACCGTCATATTCCAGATGCAGGTTTTTGACTTTACAGACCAGTTTGCCGCTTTTCTCGCCTTGACCCATGGTGATGTTGACGTTACCCACTTGCTCACGGCGGGCGCTGCGCTCTTCACGTAGCGCTTTGAGATCACGCACGCGCCCCTCATTACGGGTACGACGGGCTTTGATACCTTGGCGAATCCACACTTCTTCTTGTGCTAACTTTTTATCAAAGTTGGCGTTATTTTTTTCTTCTGCGAGCAGTTGTAACTCTTTTAGTTCTTGATAGCGGGCATAGCCTTTTGCACCTTGGGTGACATCATAGCTGGTGAGTTGACCGCGATCGAGCTCGACAATACGAGTGGCAAGCTTATTGACAAAGGCTCTATCGTGAGTGACAAACAATAAGGTCAAACCTTGCCAATCCAATAAAAAGCGCTCAAGCCACTCGATACTATCGACATCCAAATGGTTGGTCGGCTCATCGAGAAGCAGCACATCAGGTTTGGTCACTAAGGAGCGCGCCAGCAGTACCCGACGTTTACGACCGCCCGATAATGAGGATAAATCATCATCAGGATTCAGTCCCATAGTGGTGATAAGGCGGGTCGCTTCACGCTCTAAATCCCAACCATGTACCGCATCGATATCATGTTGCAAGTCTGCCATACGCTCGCAGGCATCCATATCGCCTTCTGTACATAGATCGACTTGTTTATGATAGTTAATCAACAGCTCAGCGGTACGGCTGCTACCACCCATCACGATATCTAATATCTTGCCACTACTCTCAGGCACGTCTTGCTCAAGCATCGCAACGCGTACACTGCTGTTAGTGATAACCTCACCGCTATCAGGCTGCAAAGTGCCATTGATGAGCTTAAATAAAGTGGATTTGCCCTCGCCATTTCGACCAATTAAACACACGCGCTCACCAGAGTCGATGCTAAAATCGATGCCGTCAAGAACGGGCGCTACGCCAAAAGCGAGATGAATATCTTTTAAATGTATCAGTGCCATAGAGTATCTTAAGCTTATATATAGTAGTGAAAATGATAATGAACAGGAGTGCTGCTAAATGCTCACCAGTATAACATGCTGTTAGATAACTTTAGTGAGTGCACAAAAACTTTATCACTGATATATTTAACATGCCTTTTTTAACCACAACAACGCCACACCATTGAGAGCCTTATGACGACGCCACAGCACAGCATTAAAAACCCCAATGACCCTCAGGATAATAAAAATCAAAATAGTAACCACGAGCAGCCACCCCGACAGCCTGACTTTGAAGCACAAATTATAGATTTGCAAATGCATATGGCGCATCTTGAGCTCACAGTAGAGCGCCTAGATCACGTCATCACTCAGCAAGACCAACATATCCGAGAATTGCAGCGCCAATTACAACTGGTTTATCAGCAAGTAGAAAACCAAAGCGCTGATAATGGAATTGCCCCCTTTGATGTTGTGGCAGATAGACCGCCCCATTACTAATCAGCTATTTATCAGCGGATTTATATCCATAACGAAATAATTTGTGTTGGATAAACTGGCTTATGGTTTTGTGACTGACCAGTTATATTATGGAAATAATAGAGGTTTGCGGTTGTCTTCATGTTAAAAAATCATTACTATTCAATTCAGGAAGCCGTTTTTGTACAGACCATCGTCAACACGGTAAAACAATCAGGATGTTTGGAGATACATAATGCGCCCTACCTTTCACTTAAAAACCCTTACGGTAGCTGTCGCTGCTTTTTCTATAGCCAGCGTTGCTAGCGCCGCCGGTCTTGATCGTTCAGGTCAGGATATTACCGCCTTTTTACAAGATGGCACTTACGCTGAAGCGGTCTATACTTATCTAGATGCGGATGTTACGGGTTATGATAGTGCCAATAACAATCCCGGTGTTAATGACTATACACGTGGTAATAAAATTGGTGATATCGCTGAGTCTTATGATTTCTTCCGTTATGGCGTAAAAGCTGATATTAATGATACCTTTAGTGTTGGTGTGCTTTATGATG
>DAIPIF010000223.1:0-3472 GCA_036770925.1 Psychrobacter sp. | reverse complement strand
TGTTTTATTGTTGAAGTTAAAACCTCTGCTTTATCATATGATTCATGAATAATATTATCGCAATTTAGCGGGATGCATAAAAATATGTTATGATGATGACTCACTATTTTAATAGGAGTAAATCTTGAGTAACAAAAGAATTGCTATATTAGGTGCAGGTCCAAGCGGGTTGGCGCAATTGCGTGCCTTTGAAGCGGCGCGTTTAGCTGGCGTGAAAGATTTGCCCGAGATAGTTTGTTATGAAAAACAAAACGCCATTGGCGGTATGTGGAATTACAGTTGGCGTACAGGGCTTGACCGCAATGGAGAACCTGTCCACGGCAGTATGTATCGCTATTTATGGTCAAATGGTCCCAAAGAGTGTTTAGAGTTTGCTGATTACTCATTTGAGGAGCATTTTGGTGAGCCTATACCCTCGTATCCGCCGCGTGAAGTGCTAAAAGACTATATTATGGGTCGCATTGATAAACAAGATATCCATAAATATATCCGCTTTGAATGTCCGGTACGTTGGGTTTCTTTCGATGATGAGACTCAAAAATTCACCGTCACCGTGATGAATCATAAAACCGATGAGCAAGAAGTAGAAGCGTTTGATTATGTGGTGGTTGCCACCGGTCATTTCTCCACGCCCAATATGCCGTACTTTGAAGGCTTAGAAGAGTTCCCTGGGCGCATCTTACATGCGCATGATTTCCGTGATGCACTAGAATTCAAAGACAAAGATATCTTATTAGTGGGTAGTAGCTATTCTGCCGAAGATATCGGTACTCAGTGCTATAAATACGGCACCAAATCAGTCACCATCAGCTACCGCAGTAAAGCGCTGGGTTATGACTGGCCCGAGGGTATCAAAGAAGTACCGTTATTGACCCATTTTGAAGAAGATGTCGCCCACTTTGCTGATGGCAGCAGCCAACGCTTTGATGCGGTGATTATGTGTACGGGCTATTTATTCCATTTTCCGTTTATGCCGGATGAGCTGCGTTTGCAGACCCATAATTGCTTATATCCTGCCAACCTATATAAAGGTATCTTTTGGCAGCCTAATCCCAAGCTGATTTATTTGGGTATGCAAGACCAGTACTTCACCTTTAATATGTTTGACGCGCAAGCGTGGTATGCGCGTGATGTGATTATGGGCGCTATTGAGTTGCCAGAGTTGGCGAGCCGTGAGCAAGACGAGCAGCAGTGGCTGGCGACGTATGATAAAGTGCTTACCGTTAACGACGCTATTGATTTTCAAGCCCGCTATATTCGCGACTTGACCCATGCTACTGATTATCCTGAGTTTAAAGTAGAAAAACAGGGCGACATCCTCAAGCAATGGCAAAAAGATAAAATGGCGAATATTATGGGTTTTAGAGAAAAAGCCTATCGCTCAACCCTGACCAATACTCTAGCGCCTGAATTACCAGAGCCGTGGCTAGATATCTTGGATGATTCGTTAGAGCATTTTTTGAACTTGACCTTTGTGCAAGCCAAACAGCCTAAAAAAGCGTCATAATTAAATTAATAATATTGTTAAAAAAACCAAATACCACTGAGCGTGGTATTTGGTTTTTCTTGTTAGGGATATATGAGTTTTGATAAGTTGTATTCAAGATTAGCTCTGATACAAATGCCACGCCAAATACAACATTAATACACCGACTAACGCATCCAAGATATTCCACGCTTTGGGCTTGGTAAATAAAGGCTGCAATAGGCGCGCGCCATAACCCAGTCCAAAAAAGAACACAAAAGAGGCGCTGATGGCACCTAATGCAAATGTCAATTTACTGTCTGCAGCGGTTGAAACCATGCCGACCAGCACCAAAGTATCTAGGTAGACATGAGGATTGAGCCACGTAAAGCCGATACACAGCAGCAGCGCCTTTTTGAGACTGGTGACCGCTTGTCCGTCAGTATCGAGCGCATGGGAGAGGCGGGCGCTCGCATATAAGCTTTGTAGACCATAACCTAGCAAAAATACTATGCCTGCCAGTTTAGCGATAGTGACTACTTGAGGATAACGCGCCGTCACCGTACCAAAGCCCGCCACTCCTGCCGAAATAAGCAGCGCATCGCTGAGCGCACAAAACAGACAAATGATAAAAACATGCTCGCGTTTGATGCCTTGCTTTAGCACAAAAGCATTTTGAGAGCCAATCGCAATAATCAGCGACAGCCCCAAAAAGAAGCCAGAAAAATAATCAGGTACAGTCATAAACAGGCTTCTTTGGCGGTATAGCGGCTATTGAAAATAGGGGCGCGTTGACGTTTGCTTACTGGCAGAATAGCAAAAAACTGTTAAGATACCTTATTGAATAGGCGCATGCAACATCCACATATAAAAGCAAAATAGGCGAGGAGCAAAGCAGGTTATGGTCATAAGTTTGACGAGAATGCTACAGTCATTTGGGCAAGCAAAAGATGACCTGCCAACCACTGCGATTCACCACGCTCAGCAAGCGGCTGCGATAAATAATAGCAATGCAGAGACTGATGGCTTTATTAATAATGATGATGAAAATAGGGACGATAAATCCCCGCAAAAGCCCGCCTCATCCTTGAGCGCACCTGAGCGGGTAGAGCGTATCTGTGATGCCTTAGCGCAAGTGAATGATATCAGGTCACCGACACCGCTGACCGATCGTTATCTGGCGAATCGGGCGCAAATGCATCCAAGCCATCGTCCGCCTTTTGCCCCCGATACCTTATGGTCTCTAAAATATGGACGCTGCCCGATTATGACTGAACTTGTCGATGTGGTTAATGAAGCCACTCTGAATGCCATGCCTATTGAGGCGGTGGCGATATTAGACCGAATTAACGGCAAACTCAAGCGCTATCGTGACTGGAGTGGTGAGCTAAATGAGGCACAGCAGCATAATGAGCGCCAGTTCATTATTGATAAATTAGTCAGTGAAAGTATTCCAGAAGCCTTATATCATTATGAGCAATTGCTACGTTTTAGTCCGCACCGCACCAAAAACAATACCATACAGGGCACTATGACCGCAGGCGATATGCTGACTGATTTATTTTTAGAGATTGACTATGAGCTTGATGAGTTATTAGATGAGCTACATCACACCGTGATGAGCCGCCTTGCCTCAACCCATCGTTATGTGAAGAGTCGTACCAAAAGCTAACCGCCTTTCAATAAATTAGGAACTTAAGTTAATAAGGATACCGAAATGACCCAAATGACCGCCATGCTCGTAATGTTCGTTTTATATGGGGTGCTACCCGCAGCAGGCTTATATCTGGGCTATCGTGGTATCAAAAAAATAAATACTCCCAAAATGCTAGAGTACAAATCCATGCCTCAATTGGGCTATATTCCCGAAAAAAGCTTGCCCGATGACATCAAAGCCATGCTGACCCAAATCAATACTAAGGGCGAAAAGCTCAGTGTGATTTATGGGGATACCAATAATGACGGCAAAATTGATGATAAAGACAGCGTTAACGAAACATATATCAT
>DAIPIF010000222.1:0-3479 GCA_036770925.1 Psychrobacter sp. | reverse complement strand
CGCCCATACAAATGGTCGAAACTTCAGGTTTGATAAAGTTCATGGTATCAAAAATCGCTAAGCCTGCACTGACCGAGCCGCCTGGCGAATTAATATATAAATGAATGTCTTTATCAGGGTTTTCAGCTTCTAAAAATAGCAGCTGTGCCACGATAAGATTTGCCATATGGTCTTCGACTTGACCAGTCAAAAAGATAACGCGCTCACGCAGCAGACGTGAAAAAATATCAAACGAGCGTTCACCGCGCGCCGATTGTTCAACCACCATGGGCACTAATGCGCTCTGTGGTGCGCTTTGGATGCTTTGAGCACTTTGAGCATTATGCGCACTCATGAGCATATCAAAATGTGGGTTAGCAGTGATGCGATCATAATCTGTCATATCAATATCCTGTCCATAATAAAATATAAAAGGCTAAAAAGAATAAGGCTTTAAAGAAAATCTTAGAAGCAGTCAGCCTAAGAATATGGCGACTGTCCCTATGAATAATAAAAAAAGAGGTAAAAATATTTGCCGTTATAGTAACTTTTTTAAGGCATTAATAGTAACGTTTTAATGTGACAAATGATAAACCATCCCTCATTAATAAGGCGTGACGACTCAATTATCAAGGGGCAGCGCTAAAAAGAGTCGATAACGCTTGTGCCAAAATAATCTGAACGTTACTCATAAAAATGCCCCAACACATTGTTGAGGCACTTTTTATTAAACCGTTAAGTTATTAAACCATCAAGGCATCAGCTATTTGAGCAATCTTGCCCAAATGCGAGCTTACATACCTTGCTGCTGTTGTTGCTGAGCCGCTAGCAAGTCTTGATAGCTCACTTCTTTATCAGTGACTTTACCCTGCGCAATCAAATAATCAACCACTTGGTCTTCTAACACCACAGACTCAATGTTAGCGCGTTGTTGCTTATCATTGGTGTAGTATTCGATGACCTCAGACGGGTCTTCGTAGTTTTCAGCCGCTTCTTTGATAAAGGCTTCAACGCGTTCTTGATCCACTTCGATGTTTTGTGTGTCGATAACACGGGCAACGAGGATACCTAAACGGGCAGCACGTAGAGCTTGCTCTTCAAACAGCTCATTTGGCAACATGTCTTTATCAAAGCTATCCGCGCTAGCGCCGAACTGCTGAGAAAAACGTTGCATCATCATGCTGCGTTGACGGTCAATTTCTTGCTCAAGCATGGCGTTTGGTACATCAAACTCATTTTTCTCTAACAAAGCATCAAAAGTCGCTTGCTTCACTTGGCTACGCGCGGCGTTTTTGATTTCGCGTTCCATGTTTTTGCGCACGTCTTCTTTTAATTTCTCAACACCGCCCTCGGTCACGCCGAATAGCTCAAGGAACGCATCATCAATTTCAGGTAGTTTTGATTTTTCAACCAATTTTACATTGATTTTGAATTGTGCTTCTTTACCTGCTAACTCTTCTGCTTGGTAATCTTCTGGGAAAGTTACGTCGATGACTTTTTCATCCCCTGCTTTCATGCCTTTGATGCCATCTTCAAAACCTGGAATCATCTGACCACTACCGATAACCAGTTTGAAGTTCTCAGATGAGCCGCCTTCAAACTTCTCGCCGTCGATTGAGCCTTCAAAGTCAAAAGTCACTTGGTTGTCTTTCGCCGCCATGCCTTTTTTCTCAACGAACTCTTCGCGCTGCTTTTGCAAGTTCTCAATCATCGTGTCAACGTCTTCGTCATTGACTACCGCGCTGTGACGCTCAACTTCAATCTCATTCATGCCTTGCACGTCAATCTCAGGGAAAATCTCAACGGTCGCTTGATACACTAAGAAATCATCTTCGAGTTTCACATCATCGATATTAGGCATGCCAACGGCGCGGATATCTTCTGCTTTAATCGCTTCAAACACGGTATCACGAATCACATCATTGATGACTTCTTGCTGAATACCTGCGCCATACTGTGAGCGGATATGGGTCATTGGCACTTTGCCTTTACGGAAACCGTCAATTTTAGCGGTTTTTGCCACTTGACGAATACGACCTTCGACCTTGTTTTGAATCTTTTCGACAGGAACTTTTACCGTCAATTGGGTTTCTTTATTAGACAGTTTGTTGGTTGTGATTTGCAGATCTGTAGCCATGTTGATTACACCTTTAGGATTAAAGTATCAGGCAATCGATTCTCAAACTACGCCCTTAGAATAGAGGTGCGTCGTGCCGATTGCTACTGGGATGAATGAGGGTTTTGAATATTGGGTTAAATAAAATTTCAAAAGTAGGCTAGTATAATCTATCTATTAATTAAAGTAAAAATTATCTGTTTGCGCTCAGTTAGGCAAGTTTGGGCGAGAGTTGCGCTACTAGCTGACGAATGGCTTGTCCACGGTGACTGATATGGTTTTTATCAGCAGCGCTTAAACTGGCGGCGCTGGCTTGGTATGCTGGCAACCAAAACAGCGGATCATAGCCAAAGCCGCCATTGCCTTGAGGCGCATCTAAGATTTCACCATGCCATAAACCTTGGGCGATAATCGGCAGCGGGTCATCGGCATGGCGCACCATTGCCAAGACGCAAACGAACATGCCCGCGATAGGCTTATTGGGCTGCGCATCACGAATAGGCTGCAAGTCAGTGATGAGTTTGGCATTGTTCTTCGCATCATTGCCATGCTCGCCTGCAAACCGTGCCGAATGGATACCGGGCGCATTGCTCAGCACTGGCACACAGAGCCCCGAATCATCAGCGATGGCAGGCAGGTTACTGATACGGCTGGCGTGGCGTGCCTTTATAATAGCATTTTCAATGAAGCTTAAACCATCTTCGATAGCATCTTCGATATGCAGCTCGCCTTGGGGGATAATGCTGACGTCCAACTGCGCCGCGGCAAACAGCTGTCTAAATTCAGCAAGTTTGCCTTTATTATTACTGGCAAGTACCCATGTTTGTTGTGAGCTATGTTCTTGTGAGCTATCTAAAGTAGGGTGTTGAGAATGATTTTGACCATCAGCCGTATGTTGCTGATTGTGTAGCGGTGCAGTAGGCGTCATAAGACAAGTCCGTCATTTTAAAATAAGTAAGAATGGAATCACTGTTTTTTGCGTGGTGCTGCTCAGGGCTATAACATTTGGTAACGGATATTTGTGCTGATTATTGCTATACTGCTCAGCAAGCTACAGTGAATAATAACTTATAGCTCATGAATGTTAGGTTAATCGCTACCAAAGCAAGCTATTTAATACCTATGCACTCATACTTTTGAGAAACCGTATTCATTAACAATAAACTCAGCCAATTTAGCTCGATAGCTACTAGGGGCGCTTTAAGTCACGCTCACTATTACTGCTGTTGGCTAAAAATAGCAAGGATAAAATAATTATGTCAAACATTACTTTACCAGAACTACCGTATGCAAAAGATGCACTTGAGCCACATATCAGTGCTGAAACGTTAGAATTCCATCATGATAAGCACCATGCGGCTTATGTCAATAAATTAAATGAATT
>DAIPIF010000221.1:333-3492 GCA_036770925.1 Psychrobacter sp. | reverse complement strand
AGTAGCAGAGTTAGACCAGCAAACGAATATATTATTAGTCATCGGCGGTAAAGGGACACGTCTACTCATCAATGATAGTCATTTTTTGCAGACCCTGACCATGCTCGCTGATAATGCCGACTGGGTACTCAGTGTCTGTACGGGTAGTGCTTTATTGGCGAAGGCAGGTATTTTAGATAATAAACGAGCCACGTCAAATAAGCGTGCTTGGCAATGGGTAACCGAGCAATCGACTGCCGTGCATTGGGTAAAGCAGGCGCGCTGGGTCGTAGACGGCAAGTTCTATACCTCTTCAGGCGTCACCGCTGGCATGGATATGGCGCTCGGTTTTATTGCTGATAGACACGGGCGTGATAGCGCAAAAGAAGTTGCTAACTATACAGAATACCACTGGCAAGAAGACAGCCGCCTCGATGACTTCTATAATTGTTAGCTATCATGGCTGACACTAGAATTTTATGCCGATTCACGGTAAGATATGCTAATTTTTTGATTCATTTTTATCTGCTATTTTCCGATTCTATTTAATAATGACTGCTGCTGTTGAGCGCAGTCCCTGCAATTAAGCGATCCCTTTATGCGTGAATATAGTTTATTTACCTCAGAATCCGTCAGCGAAGGTCATCCTGACAAAATGGCGGATCAAATATCCGATGCTGTTTTGGATGCCATTTTACGTGAAGACTTACATGCCCGTGTTGCCTGCGAAACCTTAGTCAAAACAGGCGCGGTCATCTTAGCGGGTGAAGTAACCACCACGGCTAATATCGATGTTGAGCGTATCGTACGTGATACGGTCAAAGGTATTGGCTATAATCACTCAGAGTTAGGCTTTGACGGTGAGACTTGTGCGGTTATCAATATGCTTGGCAAACAGTCGCCTGAGATTGCCCAAGGCGTTGACCGTAGCAGTCCTGAGGAGCAAGGCGCAGGCGATCAGGGTTTGATGTTTGGCTATGCCAGTAATGAGACGGAAGTCTTGATGCCCGCTCCTATCGAATTTGCGCACCGCTTAATGGAGCGTCAATCTGAGCTGCGCCGTGCAGGTGAATTGTCTTGGCTGCGACCTGATGCCAAAGCACAAGTGACCCTAAGATACGATGGCAGCCGCCCTGCCGCGATTGATGCGGTGGTATTATCCACCCAACATGACCCCAGCATCTCGCAAGCCAAACTACAAGAAGCGGTGATGGAGAGTATCATCAAACACGTACTGCCAGCGGATTTATTACATGCCGGCACGCGCTATCATATTAATCCTACGGGTAAATTTGTGATTGGCGGTCCTGTCGGTGATGCCGGTCTAACAGGGCGCAAAATCATCGTTGATACTTATGGCGGTATGGCACGTCATGGCGGCGGCGCGTTTAGTGGTAAAGATCCCTCAAAAGTGGATCGCAGTGCCTCTTATGCGGTACGTTATGTCGCCAAAAACATCGTCGCTGCAGGCATTGCTGAGCGCTGTGAAGTGCAAGTGAGCTATGCCATCGGCGTCGCTGAACCCACCTCTATCTCGGTCAACACCTTTGGCACCAGTAAAATCAGCTCGGAGGAAATCATTCGTCTGATTCGCACCCATTTTGATTTACGTCCTTATGGTATTACGCGTATGCTGAATCTGTTACAACCCATGTATCAGCAAACCGCAACCTTTGGTCACTTCGGTCGTCAAGGTTCAGAAACCGCCTTTACTTGGGAAAAAACCGACAAAGCAGAAATCTTAAAAGCAGACGCGGGTCTATAATTTTCCATACCTTTAATCGGAGTCACTTATGTCTCAAGACAACCTTAGCACTAATACCACTGAAGCAGAAATTGAAATCACCCCTGAAATGCAAGCTTTTTATCAGCGGGCAGATGCCATTATTGGCATGGCTAATAGTCAGCTATCACCAGAGGCGCATTCTGGGCAAGTGGGTGCCTCGCTTCTGTATGCCGCCGCCCGTTATAGCGCGTCAGTGGCATCTATCGGCTTTGTAAAAGGCGATGATTTTGCCAAAGAAAAAGACGATATTGTCGAATTTTATGTCAAACAATATCGCCAAATGCTCAGTGATAACTTAACCGATTATGCTCAAAACTTCGATAAATACGTCCAGCTTAATCAAGATGATAAAGCGGCTGAATAAAATGGCTCAATAACACGCCGGATATCACGCGTTTTTAAGTCACCACAGCATTGAAAATATAAACCCAAGCTTACAATTAAGCTTGGGTTTTTTGTTCACCATTATTCAACGGATAGCAGGGGATAAATGAGCTACTATGATGTGAGGTTATATGACTTATATAGTTGATGCTACATACCAATGACAGGAAGTTATTGAATATAGGTATAAGGAGATATGATTATGAACCGTTTATTGAAATCATGGCGCTCATCAGTAACCCTAGTGGGGTTATCCATCACTCTAGTGTTGGTCGGCTGTAATAATATTCAGAGTGTCAACGCGCCTGACACCATTCCTATCCACTCAATCGAGCATAACCCTTATGTCTCGAGTGACAACCCTTTTATCAAATGCCCGCCCTATAATCCTGAGCAAACAATGTGTACCGCTCAGTATGACCCTGTCTGTGTCAAAGTAAAAACCAATTCAGGGATTAGCTATCGTACCGCAGGCAATGCCTGCTCCGCTTGTGGTACAACCGTCGCCTTAGGTTATGTGAAAGGCGAATGCTCAGCACCTAACCCAAGCGAGCGCTAATACTCGCCAATACTATCAATAACACTCTAACATCCACAAAAAAGCCCCAACTTATCAATAAGTTGGGGCTTTACTATTTAGGAATCACGACCCTAAACATCGTACCAAACATCGCCGAAGTACTGCCAAAGTATCGACCTTGGTTTTAAACCATGACCGCCATGTAGCGACGGTCATTTAGCGACAATCATTCAGCGTTGGCTATTAGCTCATTCTCAGCTTATCAAAGGTCAGCTTATCATCAGCGCCAACATCGACTTTGATGATATCACCGGCGACAAAATCACCTGCCAGCAGTTTCAATGACAAGGGGTTTTCAATCTCTTGCTGAATGGCGCGTTTCAGCGGACGCGCACCATACACAGGGTCATAGCCAACTGCCACCAGCTTAGTCATGGCATCGGCTGATAGCTCGATATCCAACTCACGCTCATGCAAGCGCTGACGCAAG
>DAIPIF010000221.1:0-323 GCA_036770925.1 Psychrobacter sp. | reverse complement strand
GATCCAGCTGAATTGCCGCAATCCCTGACATCTGCGACATACCGAGCGGATGGAAGACCACAATCTCGTCAATACGGTTGACGAACTCTGGGCGGAAATGCTGTCCAACCGATTCCATGACCTCCGCTTTGATATCCTCGTAGCTTTCGCCGACCATCTCTTGGATTTTGTGCGAGCCCAAGTTACTGGTCATAATGATAACCGTGTTTTTAAAGTCAACGACGCGACCTTGCGAATCGGTTAAGCGACCATCGTCCAAGACTTGCAATAAGATATTGAACACATCAGGATGCGCTTTTTCAACTTCATCAAACAAAATCACA
>DAIPIF010000220.1:0-3524 GCA_036770925.1 Psychrobacter sp. | reverse complement strand
CAAAAAGAATGACTTGAGACTGGAGACATCATAACGGGTCATCCATGTTTCATCTTGCTTTTTGAGCATACGTACACCGGTCGGCGCGGTAAATAAAATATTGACCTTATTTGCCTCGATAATGCGCCACCAAATACCTGGGTTTGGACGATGCGGCAAGCCTTCATACATCACACTAGTCATGCCGGCAAGCAGCGGTGCATAAATAGTATAAGAGTGCCCTGCTGCCCAGCCGACATCGGATATCGTCCAAAAAGTCTCGCCAGCTTTGCCATTATAGATATAATCAATAGAAGTCGTCAGCGCCACCGCATGACCGCCTGTATCACGCTGCACGCCTTTTGGGGTACCTGTCGTGCCAGAAGTATACAGCAGATATGACGGCTCATTAGACTCCAGCCACACCGGCTCGACAATGGCATTATTATCAAAGCTAATACGGCGCTCTGTTGCATAATCAATATCTATATCATGCGCTTTAAACGGCAAAATACCACGATTAACAATGAGCACATGCTCAGGTTTAACCGTCGCTTGCTCAACGCCTTGATTGACCAAACTCTTATAATTGATAACCTTACCACCGCGCAACCCTGCATCGACGGTGATAATCATTTTGGCTTCGGCATCATCCATCCGAATCGCTAAGTTGTGCGCGGCAAAGCCACCAAATACTACCGAATGAATCGCCCCAATACGCGCACAAGCCAGCATGGCATAAGCGGCTTCTAATATCATCGGCATATAAATAATAACGCGGTCGCCTTTGCCGATACCATGACGCTGCAGCACATCGGCAAAATAATTGACTTCTTTATATAAGTCGTTATAAGTCAGGCGGCGTTTGGTATAGTCGGTATAAAACTCAACCTTATTACCTAAGTCCTCAAACGCATCAACAATGGCAGGAAAAGTTTCTATCAGCTCTTGACTGACCTCTGATGACAGCCAAATAAAAGCATCTTGTTCAGCGCGCTCTTCGAGATGCTTATCGACACAGTTATAGCATAAATTGGTCTCACCACCGACGAACCACTTAGCAAAAGGCAAATTGCTATCATCAAGGATTTGCTCAGGCTCTTTATGCCAATAAATGCGTTTGGCCTGCGCCGCCCAAAACTGCTCACGGTTATTGATAGAGGACTGATAAATATCTGCAAAGCTAGACTCTGCTGTCAGAGTGATGGGATTTTGCGCTGCTGGTTCAGCAGATAAAGAAGAGGTTTGCTCGCTCATAATGGCTATCCTTAGCATAAACGAATGTAGTAACTGACAATAGTAAAGGGTATATCAGATAGTGAGTAATATACCGGCTGTCCTTGCCAAAACTCAAAACCGATACACTATGTATCGGTTTAATAGGTAGAGTTAAAATGTAGCAGAGCGCTGACTGAAGGTCAACCGTTAAACCTTTAATTCTTGAAGAATGAGTCATTAATCGCGATGCTGCTAAGCGCCATACTGCAAAAGTAGAGGACGAAACTAGTCGCCGGCGTGCTCAGCATATAATTCGCGCATGACCTTTTTATCGTGCTTACCTACTGAGGTTTTGGGCAAATCATCCACAAACTTAAACTGATTGGGCACACCATAGCTTGGAATAAGACCGCGAGTGACCGCTTGCTCGGCAATCGCTTTGATATCCTCCGCCTTGGTCTCTTGACATTCAGGCTTGAGGACAATCAGTGCCAGTGGACGCTCGCCCCACTGCTTATCAGGCACACCGATAACAGAGACATCAGATACCGACGGATGCAGCGATAAAATGGTCTCAATCTCAAGCGAGGATATCCACTCACCGCCCGACTTAATGACATCTTTGAGCCGATCGGTGATTTTGAGATAACCATCGGCACGCATATAAGCGATATCTTGGGTGTGCATGTAGCCTGCCTGCCACAGCTCAGCGCCCGCATCGTCATTTTTTAGATAGTTTTGGGTGAGCCACGGCGCACGTAATACCAGCTCGCCAGTATTATCTTTGCCGATACCAACGGACTCATTACTGGTATTCCAAATTTGCGCATCAACCATGAGTATCGGTTTGCCCGTCATACAGCGGCGCTTGATGTCCTCCTCCTCACTCAATTCAGGCTCATCCAAGCTGAAGTCAGTCAAACCAATAATCGGTGCGGTCTCCGACATCCCATAACCGGTATAAACCTCGATATCTTGCGCGAGTGCCGCTTTTGCCAAGCCTTCGGTCAGCTTTGAGCCACCAATAATCATCTTGAGTCCATTAAAGCTGGCATCACGGCTTTGCGCCTCTTTGAGTACCATTTGCAAAATCGTCGGTACGCAATGAGTGATGCTGACCTTTTCATTCATAATCAAGTCAAGCAAGGTATCAGGCGCATAACGTCCCGGATAAACTTGCTTGAGACCCGCCATGGTAGCGGTATAAGGAAAACCCCACGCATGCACATGGAACATCGGGGTCATCGGCATATACACATCGCCGTAGCTGACGCCTTGCTTATCGGGCAACATCCCAAGGGATGCCGCCTCGCCCATAGTGTGTAGCACCAATTGACGATGGCTAAAAAATACCCCTTTTGGGTTGCCTGTGGTGCCTGAGGTATAAAAAGTGGTGGCAATGGTGTTTTCATCAAAATCTGGAAAATCAAAGCTATCATCAGCGCCGTCTAATAACGCCTCATACTCACCAATCACCCGTCCTTGATGGTCACCAAAGACGCCTTCTACACTGACATCATTGTCATCGAGCCAAATGATATGCTCGATACTAGAGTTATCAAACTGATAATCTTTGACCAAAGGCGCAAACTCTGAGTTGAGCAGCAATACCTTTGGTTTTGCATGATTGATGGTATAAAGCACTTTATCAGGTGACAGGCGAATATTGACGGTTTGCAAGATATACTGCGACATCGGCACCGCAAAATATGATTCAAGATAGCGATGGCTATCCCAATCCATCACCGCAATCACATCGCCTGCATCAAGATTAAGACGGGCTAAGACATTGGCTAAACGATTAATACGCGTAAAAAAATCGGCATAAGTAAAGCGTTTTTTATCAGCATAAACGATTTCTTGCTCATGCGAGACCGTCCGCGCCCGATTGAGTAATTGCTTAATAAGTAATGGAAACTCATAAGCTGTAGATGCACTTTTATAGATATTTGACATGGGCTCACTTCCTTGTGGGTGCTTTAGGATTATTTTAATAGGGCTAATGATGCGTAGTAATAGTAGAAAAAATCAAGCAGGATGTAAAGACTATTGGCGTAAACGCTTGAGTGCAAGGTTTATGAGTGAGCAAGGTTTGAGCGAGGCGTTTTGGTTTTAATCATCCCAAAACTGGCGACCAACAGCGCCAACACTTGTCCGAATAATAATAGCCAAACCGTCATGGTCCACTGCCCCTGCGCATACGCCAAGCCGCATAGCCATGCGCCCATCGTGCCGCCAGTATAATACGCCATATAGTATAGACCTGAGGCTAAGGAGCGCCCTTTTTTGACATTGACCGCAATATAGCTGATGGTCGCCGCTTGGGT
>DAIPIF010000219.1:0-3549 GCA_036770925.1 Psychrobacter sp. | reverse complement strand
TACTCAAATACTCAAATACTCAAATACTCAAATACTCAAATACTCAAATACTCATCGATGGATTTCACCCTATGAAGGTAATCGCAGTATTAAATCAGAAAGGTGGTAGCGGTAAGACGACTATTGCCACTCAGCTCGCTCGTGGCTTGCAGCTGCAAGGGCATAGCGTGTTGCTAGTAGATAGTGATAAGCAGGGCAGTGCGCGTGATTGGCGGGCGGTTGATGAGGATAATCCTGTACCGGTCATTGGACTTGACCGTCCAACGCTGGATAAGGATTTAAAAAGCGTCTCAGATAAAGAGTACGTGGTGATTGATGGCTCACCACAAGCGACAAGTTTGGCGATATCGGCGATTAAAGCGGCGGATTTTATTTTGATACCCGTGCAGCCAAGTCCCTATGATATCTGGGCGACCAGTGATTTGGTTGATTTGGTACAGCAGCGTATCGAGATGATGGATGGCAAATTAAAGGCCGCTTTTGTGGTATCGCGTGCGATTCAAAATACTAATATTGGTCGAGAGGTGGTCACAGCGTTACTGGATTATAATCTGCCTGTTTTAGAGAGTCGAATTATGCAGCGTGTGGCTTATCCCAATAGTGCAGCATTAGGCAAGACGGTGTTTGAGACGGAGTCAGCGAACAGTCATGCCATACAAGAGATGACGGCATTGGTTAATGAAGTTAAAACATTTTTTGATAAGGAGTAAGTGATGAGCTTAGCAGCAGGTCGTCCGAGTAAGAAGAGTAATCATGAACTGGCTCTGTCAGATGTGACGGATAATCCGAAAAAAACGGCACGAGTGAACTTTAACCTCGATGAAGATAAGTATATTGCGCTTAAAAAGTACGCGCTTGATAGCCGCAAGACGGTGACTGAGCTATTAACGGAGATGATTGATGAAAAAATAGTGGAGCGATAAGATAAAATTTAGGAAAGGCTGTTTAAAAAAAGTCCTTTCATTATTTTCATAAAAGCTTTTGTGTAATTTTAATAAATACATGCAAGCTATGCTGTGTAACGACTACAGAGAAATATGTATTTTCATACATGGAAGAAAATGGGGTATGTATGGAAACTTGATTTAATTATTTCATATATTAGGGTGATATCTGCTCTTAAACACTTTATTTAAGTTTAGGTAAACTCTCAACACCCAAACCCGCCGCCTCGATAGCACCTGCTAGATATCCTGAAAAATGCGGTGACCACTCACTGCCTATACCGGTTAGACCATGATTCCATACACCAGAGTGAGCTTTGGATAATGGCGTGAGCGGATGTTGACCGTCACCACTGCTATCGATAGCGGTGGCTGTGAGCTTATCTTGTGCCCAGTCTTTGAGATATTCAGCGGTAGGCGTGGCTGCTTGCTCGCCAAATAGACGTACCAGTTGAGCACGGCAATGCGCTTTTAATACTGCTGCAGAGACGCTCTGACGAGAGGTGGCAGGCACACCTATAAAGCCAAACAATGCACCGTTTCCCTCTGATGGTGAAGCATCATGCATCTCAACCATTGGTCCTTGTGAGCTGCGAGCGGCTCCAGATAGACCTTGCTCTCGCCAAAACGGTTGGTTATAGACGGCAAAGTACTTGGCATGAGGAGCCATCCAAGTCGCTGTGTCTTGCCACTGAGTACTTAGGTCAGTCGGTAGTTTTGGCTCAAAGGTGATACTCTCGACTACCAAACGCGGTGGTAACGCTAGTAGCACTTGCTGAGCACGGCAGTGGTTACTAACACCAGAGAGACTCTGGCTGTCAATCTCAATATAGCGCTCTGTTTTAGTGAGTTTATATACGCTTTGATCTTTGATAATACGTGATGGGTCTAAGCGGCTATATAGAGCCTCAATCAAAGCTATCATCCCGCCTTTTAGACGCATAGAGGCTGGAGAGGTTTTATAGCCTCGTGTCTGTACGGCGGGCTCACTAGCCGTACGTTCCATCATCATATCACCCGTTTCAAACTGAGCAAATGACTCTAGCTGTAACTTTTCTATGAGCTGAGCCAATTGCGGCTGATACTCAGGCCAAAACCAAGAAGGTCCCATATCGAAACTATTCTGCTTATCGGCAGCATCGAAATGAACCTCTATATTATCGCTCTGTTTGCTCAGCATTTGTTTGCTTGAGAGGATGCGACCACCGAGACGAGCGCGAGCTTCTAATAGTAGATAATCTATGCCCCTTTGCTCTAACAAATATGCCGCGTATAAACCGCTCAAACCACCACCGATGATGATTACAGGTATCGTTTGCATATTAGAGTCCTATGAAATCAGCGCCGATAATAGATAGTAGATGACCCGTTTTCAGATAGACAGTCGCTCCTTGCTCACCTGCAACTATCGAAGGTTGCGCATCGATAGGTAAACGTAGCCAACTGTGACGCTGATAGCTCTGAGCACCTTCTATCAATTCGCCTGCTAATACTAGAACCTCAGCACCGCCGTGAATGGTGTCAGCGAATAACGGCTCATTAGCGTTTAAGCGTTGTAAACTGACTTGCTCATTATCATCAGTAAATAGAGGACAAACCATCCGCTTGTCCTCAGTCTGCCAGTTTGTCTCATCATGGGTGTCGATAGCCACATAACGCTCTTCACTCGCTAGCATCTGATGTAACTTAACGAAGATAATCGCACCATCTAAGCTATGCGGCTTGTGCCCTGACTTGGGTGGATTGCGCAAATACCACCCTGCCGGATAATCATCGTCATCTGCTGAAAATGTACCGGACAGCACCAATATCTCCTCACCGCCAGGATGCAGATGATGTGGAAAATGAGAGTTGGGCGCATAACGAACAAGGCTAGTAGCACGCGCTTTTTCTTCGCCAATCCGATCGAGCATGACTCGCTCAACACCGCTTTGCGGAGAAGCAATCCACTGCTGTTGTTCGGACGCCACAGCAGCTCGTTGAGAGAAGTCAGCATTGATAAGCATAAAGTATGTCCTAAGGTTATATTTTAATTGTTTTGCGGTTAAGGGCTAATTATTGAGGCAGTTTTTTCATTTAAAACGCTATTCTTAATTCTATTCTGCACTTATAGCCAGTTAAAATTGTCATAAATTCAAAGCCATTATCAAGCTAACAGCGTTCAAGCGAATGAATAAGCTCGATTAGTCTATTATAGTGGACTAGAAACTGCGCTGATTTGTATTAATTTATAATTAGGGCGGCAGGTCGCCTGAAAACACAGCCCTCTAAAATATCAACATTGCCCTGTCATTTAATGTTGTATCCTAATCGGAAATCTGGTCATCATTAAGACCTGTTTCCGCCATTATTTTTAAGCGCAAAATTATTTTAAGCTAACGTTCACTATTAGCACTCTCTTTATTTGTATTGGATTATATGAAACATAACCTTGAGGTGAGCGCAAATGCTCGCCGAACTCAGTATTTTCAAGTATTTTTGATGGGCGTCAGCGCCTTTATTATGAATACCACCGAATTTGTTCCCGTTGCCCTATTAAGTGACATTGCGCAAGATTTTTCCATCACCACGGCTGAGACTGGCTGGATGTTGACGCTGTATGCGT
>DAIPIF010000218.1:1020-3552 GCA_036770925.1 Psychrobacter sp. | reverse complement strand
TCCACCGTGCCGCCCAAAGCTTTGACCGCATCGACTTTGATATCGGGGGTAGTGGTGGGCATGACGATGATATTATTGAGGTTTAATTCACGGGATGAAAAAGCAACGCCTTGCGCGTGATTGCCTGCCGACGCGCAAATCACCCCGCGCGCTTTTTGCGCCTCACTTAACTGGCTGATACGGTTATAAGCGCCGCGTAATTTAAAGGATTTGACCGGTTGCAAGTCTTCACGCTTGAGACGAATGTCGTTATTAAAACGCTGGGTCAACTTGGGTGCAGGCTCCAGAGGGGTTTGAATGGCAACATCATAGACGGTGGCTTGCAAAATGGCGCGTACCCAATGTGACAGCATAGTGATTCCTAAATAATATGAAAATTAAATTAAATGCGACTAAAACTAAGGTGTTTTATAAAGATAAAAACCAAATAGATTAGCCTATGCTGATTTTGACCCTGTTGCAAGATGTGATTGCAACTTTTATAGGGAATTTGGCGTTTTAGAAGCGATTTACACCAGTATAAATTTAGGGGATAGCCAAAAATAGGGAATAGGTCAGCTATCCATCCTGAGTAAATTATTAGCTGTCGTAGGCTGACAGAGCTCATGGCTATCGTCTATAATAGCCGCGCCTTTCATCTGTTTTATCATATACGTTTATTTTGCCAAGGATTTATCATGAGCAATCAGCAAGCACAAAAGCAAGCCGCCGCCAAAGCCGCCTTACATTATATCGAAGAGGGTATGATATTGGGTGTCGGGACAGGCAGTACGGTGAATTGTTTGATTGAGTTATTGCCCACTATTAAGCTTGCCGGCGCCGTTGCCAGCTCGCAAGTGACCGAAGATAAGCTGCGCGCACTGGGTATAGAAATCATTGATTTGAATTTTGCAGGCACGCTTGATGTCTATATCGATGGTGCTGATGAGGTCAACGCCGCGTTGCAACTGATTAAAGGTGGCGGCGGTGCCTTGACCCGTGAAAAAATCGTTGCCGCCGCGTCTCATAAATTTATCTGTATGGTCGATGATAGTAAAAGTGTTGAGATATTAGGGCGCACCTTCCCCGTGCCGATAGAAGTATTGCCGCAAGCGCGCTCTTATGTGGCACGCCAATTAGTAGAGTTGGGCGCTGAGCCGGTGTATCGTGAAGGCTTTGTCACTGATTATGGCAATGTGATTTTGGACACTTATGACTTAGATGTCAGCAATCCTAGCGCGCTTGAGCAGCAGCTGAATAATATCGTCGGCGTCGTTTGCAATGGTATCTTTGCCGCTAATCAAGCGGATGTGTTATTAAAGGCGAGCAGTGCTGGGGTTGAAACGATAACGCGTTAATAGGCGTTATTATTGGTATTTATCACCATTATTGGTCTTTATCGCATAGTGCCTTATATCCATGCTGTTCAGGGCATGGATATAAGGCACTGCTAAAGTTAAGGATTACTCTAAGATTGATGCTGTATCAAGCATTAACAAAGCCTGATTTTAAGAAAGCCTGATTTTGTCTTTTAATAAAAACTCCATCAAGGCTTTTTGCGCATGTAAGCGATTTTCGGCTTCATCCCATACCACCGAGCGCGGGTCATCGAGCATATCATGAGAAATCTCCTCACCTCGATGCGCCGGCAAGCAGTGCATAAATAATACCTCAGGGTCGGCTTTATCCAATAATGATGGCGTGACCTGATACGGCGCAAACCGCCGCGCGCGCGTGCTTTGCTCTGACTCTTGCCCCATGCTTGCCCAAACATCGGTTACGATAAGATGCGCATCTTTTGCCGCCTCTTGTACATTGTCAACTAAGCTGACACAGTGCGAAAAACGCTGCATCAGTTTGGTATCGGGCTCAAAACCATAAGGCGCGGCAACCCGCAGCTCAAAACCAAACTGGTGTGCCGCTTGCATAAAGGACGAGCACATATTATTGCCGTCGCCCACCCAAGTGACGATTTTATTTTCGATACTACCGCGATGCTCATAAAAGGTTTGCATATCCGCCAGCAGCTGGCAGGGATGAAAGTCATCGGTCAGCGCATTGATAATCGGCACACTAGAGTATTTTGCAAAAGTTTCGACATTTTCATGCCCAAAGGTACGAATCATAATGATATCGACCATGCTAGATATCACCCGTGCTGAATCCTCTAACGGCTCGCCGCGACCCAGCTGCGTATCATTGGGGGATAAAAATATCGCACTACCGCCAAACTGACCCATACCCGTCTCAAACGAGATACGCGTACGCGTGGAGGATTTCTCAAAAATCATCCCCAAGGTGCGCCCCACAAAAGGCTGATAAATCTCGCCGGCATGTTGCATGTTGCGCAGCTCACTGGCACGAATAATGAGGTTTTGTAATTCTTGTTTGGTTAAATCAGATAAGGTCAAAAAATGGCGCAAACTCATAGCAATCCTAGCACTTGGACTCAGTCAATGGAATATAAAACAGTATCAGGCATCAAGGGCTACGTCAAAATCAGCAGACCACCGTGCCAACAAACTTTTAGTATAGCGCAATTACTTTTAATGT
>DAIPIF010000218.1:0-1010 GCA_036770925.1 Psychrobacter sp. | reverse complement strand
CTAGCACTTGGACTCAGTCAATGGAATATAAAATATTATTGGGTACTAATTATCGAGCATCAACGGCTACCTAAAATTTAGCAGACCACTGCGCGAACAAACTTTTAGTATAGCGCAATTACTTTTAATGTAAACGTGCAATTTGCTGAAAATAAGGTTGTGATGCGTCGATGCGTCTAAGATAGGGCGCGTTTTGGACGAGGGCTTAAGCGGCATAGTAGCTCATAGCTAATCGTGTTGGCATGGCGGGCAACTTCATCGACATGCGGCGCGTTACCCCACAGTATCACCTCGCTATCTAGTGCGGTATCGTCCGGCGCATTTGTAAGGTCAATGACAATCATATCCATCGCCACCCGACCCAATATAGCGCAGCGGTAGCGTTGTCTATTTATAGAATCAATGACGCAAACATAAGCCTCAGCGCTTAGCACCCGTGGATAGCCATCACCGTAGCCAATACTGACCAGTGCGGTGCGGGTTTTTTGCGTGGCGATCCAGTGACTGCCGTAACCAATCGCGTCACCGCTATTGACCGTTTGTAGCGCCATAATTTGCGCGCTAAAATCCATCGCAGGTTGCAAATTTAATGCCTCCGCACTTTGGTCATTTACAGGCGAGCTGCCATAGAGCATGATGCCTGGGCGCACCCAATCGTACGCATATTTAGGGCAATTTATAATTGCCGCCGAGTTGCATAAAGAGCCTTGGATATCTTGGCTAATCGTATCACGCAAATAATCTAGCATCGTCGCAAAGCGCTGAATTTGCAGCGCGTTTAGCGGATGCTCATGATTATCGGCATTGGCAAAATGGGTGGTCAAAATGAGCTGATAGCCAGCATTATGTAGCTGTTGTGCCGCTTGTATTAAGGCGTCATCATCAAAACCCAAACGGTTCATACCGGTATTGTATTTTAGCCAGATGTTACGCGCCTGACTATTTATAGGAGGTATAGTGTCCAATGCCCAGTTTAATTGCGGCATATGATGAATGACACAGCTACAGTC
>DAIPIF010000217.1:0-3574 GCA_036770925.1 Psychrobacter sp. | reverse complement strand
GGTCAGCTTTAGCGATTATTTATGGCAACAGACGTGTCTTGAGTGCTTTATCAGCACCGATACTGCCCGTAATTATATCGAAATCAATGCCAATCCCGATGGGCGTTACGCCGTTTATCACTTTACAGAGTATCGTGAGCCCGCAAGCTTACCGCCGCCGCCTCTTTATCTCACCGATAGTCAGCGCGGCAGTATTGATTGGGCGACTGATACCAAAAAACAGCTTAATGCTGATAGAGAGTCACATCAGCAGCAGCATTCCTATGAGCGCCGCTTTGGCATGGCTTTAAATCCGTTGTCTTTAGGGTTATCAGGTGATAATGCGTTATCAGGTAATAATAAATGGCAGTTGCATCCTTGTGTGATTTTATATGTTGCTGACGTTGCTTTATATTTTGCCGTAGCCCATGCCTCGCCGCCTGATTTTCATCAGCGCCGTTACTGGACAACCATCAATCCGATAGCCGCCAGTTAAAATTATCCCATAAAAAACCCAGTACCGTCTCTGATGACAGTACTGGGTTAAATAGGATAATAAATTTATTAATGTAAGCTAACTTTGATGGCTTATTATTCAGCCATTGCGAGATAAATACCATTGTTTGCAGAAGCGTCATCTAGATACTGCGAGTCGCGCCATGTGGTATAGGTATGGTTACCGCTATAAGGGCTGATGCTGTTTTGACGGAAATCTGATACCCAGTCTCTGCCATCAAATATTTGGATATGACCATGCGGATGCTTTGAGGTGCGGTTATAAACCACCACATCGCCCACTTGCGGTGCCATATTATTATTAATTTTGGTAAAGCCCGCTTGCGCTAAAGTACCACGAGAGGCATATTGATAGGCTGAAGGATTGGGCGTAAATTCATAACCGGCAGATTGCAGTGCTTTACGGACATAACGCGCGCAATAACCAGAGCTTCTAGATAGAGCGACACTTGAGGCGCGGGCAGCAGCGATAGCGGGTGCTGAATTACTGCTTAATGTTTTTGATGCGCCATAAGTATTAGAGGCAGAATAAGAGCTCGCTTGTTGCTGACGCTCATAATATAACTGGCTGGTTAATGAGGCAAGCTCATTTTCTTTTTGTTTGGCATGAGCGTTCAGATTGTTAATCGCCTGACTGATTTCGTCATTGGTCGACACATAAGCGCCATTTTTCATGCTATAAATATGATTATTCTGTACAGTGCCATAACTATTAGAAATAGTCTGATTGTTGACGATATGAGGCAAGTTATTAGTTGATTGATAGATCGTTTCGGCAGCACCACTCGTTTGTGCTATGCCCATACCGAGTACTGACAAAATTAATAAAGCTTGTTTCATAAATTTACTACCTATTGGTTAATACAAGATTGCCTGTTATCCATGACAATAATCAATTCATTTAGAGAAATTTATCATCACACAATAATGATAAAATCCTTAAGTACAACGGCGAACTATCTAGTCTTCAGTGAACAACACCGACATCATTGTCAGTTTAGTTATTCCCCTCATAAATAATCCGCTTGATCCCAACTGATACACGCTTTCATGATAAAGTTAAAGCGGTCTTACTATAGAACACCGACTTTATCACCTAACGGCTGAGTAAATACGATGACTAAAAAAACACCTAATCGGCTTGCTACACTTATCGACCATCAAGCATTTGCAGGTAGCACACTACCTAGGAATCTTGCTGAGGATTTGCGTCTATATACCCAAGCTACTGCTGAGATTAAAACCATCTTGATAGACTGTTTACCCCATGAGATACTCGATAGCTGCTGGGTGGTCGGTCTAACGTCTGAGCAATTAACACTGAGTGTCACCTCAATGACTGCTGCCAATCACATTCGCTACTTACAAAGCGCTTATTTGCGGGTACTAACAGAGCAGTCAATTACATTTCAACAACTCAAGCAAATTCGCGTCGTGGTAGTCAAAGCGACTGCTAATAACCGTCTTGCTTATGGTCAATCAGCGTCTTTAAATACCGCGTCTAAGCCTCTTAAAGTCAATCAAAATAAGGCGCTTAGCCAAAACACAAAAAGGACTATAGCACAGGCTGCAAAGCATGTCACCACTGATAAAGCATTACAAAATGCACTATTACGGCTCATAAATGACTAAAAAAACCCGCCTTACACTGTAAACTTATGTTAAAAGTAAGCAAAAAACGTCCTAATATTCCCGACTTTTTCAAGCTTTATCAGCAAAAAAAATCAGCCAGTTATCAAACCTGTAATATAGGCTGAATAACCAACTGATTTTTGAGATTTTAAAAGGCTGATATTACTTAGCTTGCAGCAAAATATTTGGGATTAAAACTTATTTTGCCATAAAAAAGCCCTTTGTCGAGCGGCTAACAGATGTAATCTTACGTAATTGTTGCGATACATCGTGTATATTCGTGTATTCATCCTTCAATAGTTAGACCTGTTGTCGGTAAATATTCGATAGGACAACTTACATTGTCATCAAAAGTTACAATTTCAAAGTTATCTGGGTCTGATAGTATCTCACGTACCAATAAATTGTTTAGCGCGTGACCTGATTTATAAGCATTAAAGCGCCCAATAATCGGATAACCAATTAAATATAAATCCCCTAAAGCATCCAAAATCTTATGGCGCACAAACTCATCGGCAAAACGCAAACCTTCGGTATTCAATACCCGCGTCTCATCAATGACGATGGCATTGTCCATACTGCCGCCTAATGCCAAATTGTTTTGGCGTAGGGTTTCAATATCTTGTAAAAAGCCAAAGGTACGCGCTTCGCTTAATTGCTCGATGAAATTTTGGGTGGAGAATTTTAATTGGGCTTCCTGAAACTCTTTATCAAAGGCAGGATGCGCAAAATCAATCTCAAAATTGAGCTCAAAACCCTCAAAAGGACGCAGTTCCGCCCACTTATCATCGACACTCACGCGTACGGGACGAATTATTTTTAAGAATTTTTTGGCGGCATCTTGCTCACACAGCCCTGCTTGTAGCAGTAAGCCGACAAAAGGCGAAGCACTACCATCCATGATGGGAATCTCGCTGGCGGACACTCGAATCAATAAATTATCGATGCCAAGACCAGCAATAGCACTGAGTAAATGCTCAACCGTGCCCACTCGCGTGCCACCAAACACTAAGTTGGAGGACATCATGGTATCTTGTACCAAAAAAGCACTCGCCGGAATAGCCGCGCTACCCTCAATATCAGAGCGCTCAAAGATGATACCGGTATCTATCGGTTGCGGCTGAAACGCTAAATCAACAGGCTGCCCACTATGCAGACCGATACCAGTGATGGCGATCGCTTTTTTTATGGTTTTCTGATTCATGGCTGCTTTCTCACATAATTTGTTACATTTGCCCTAGTGTACCATTTGCCCACCCCTACTCGCTACTGGCAACAAGTACAAAATTATTGATAACTTCTATTAATAACACTCATCAAGCGCTTTTTATGAATAAAGATGATGCCCCAAAAACACCTAAAATGAGCTAAAAAACGATACTTAAGCGCTTAAAATGCTATTTTAAGGGATTTTAAGTGTTATCAGGCACAAAAAAGCCAGCATTTG
>DAIPIF010000216.1:0-3593 GCA_036770925.1 Psychrobacter sp. | reverse complement strand
CGATGGTGCTAGTAGGCACCGCTATTAGTGTGATGACGACCAGTGGGCAAGCCGGCATCTTCAATCCGGGTGCTCATGGTTTTAGTGAAGTGCTCTATGCCTTTAGCTCGGCGGCCAACAATAATGGCTCTGCCTTTGCAGGCTTGGGTGCCAACTCTGTTTTTTATAATTCTATGCTTGGGCTGGCGATGTTGGTTGGTCGCTTTGGGGTCATTATTCCGGTACTGGCTTTAGCAGGATCGTTGGCCAAAAAACCCAGATTAGAGGTTAATAGCGGCACCTTGCCAACCACCACGCCATTATTTGTCGGGCTTTTGGTCGGCACAGTGCTGATGATTGGCGCCCTGACCTTTGTCCCTGCTTTAGCGCTCGGACCCATCATAGAGCAGATTTGGATGTTGGGGGGCTAGCCGATTGAGTATAGGCAAGCATTAGACGAGTCGTTATTTAGTTAGTTGGTTAATTTATTACTAATAACGTAGCTCGCTACCCAATAATGAATCGACCCATTTTATGATTACGTGAGGAATACAAAGCATGAGCGTTTTATCAGACACTAATACACAGGCTGCAAATTTACAGTCGCAGCAAGACCCCAATCATTCAAACTTACCCGAAAAACCAGCACAAGGCCTCCTTGATCCTGCTTTGATTAAGCCGGCCTTAAAAGACGCTTTACTTAAGCTTGATCCAAGAGTGCAATGGCGCAATCCGGTGATGTTTGTGGTTTATATTGGCTCGCTACTGACCAGTATCTTAGCCATTACGATGTTGATTCAAGGGCAAGCTGGCATTGTTTTTACCCTATCCATTACCTTTTGGCTATGGTTTACCCTCCTGTTTGCAAACTTTGCAGAAGCGTTGGCCGAAGGGCGTAGTAAGGCCCAAGCCGCCAGTCTAGAACAGGCGCGTCAAGACGTGCAAGCTCGCAGGCTTGCGGGCACTGACAGGCATTCTGTACCTACCATGATTCAGGCAACTGAGCTTAAGCAAGATGATATCGTTCTGGTCAATGCAGGCGAGATCATTCCTGCTGACGGCGAAGTCATAGAAGGTCTAGCCTCCGTCGATGAATCGGCAATCACCGGCGAGTCTGCACCGGTGATTCGTGAAAGTGGTGGCGATTTCAATGCGGTGACAGGTGGCACTAAGGTGTTATCTGACTGGTTAATGATACGTATCACCCAAGCCCCTGGACAAGGGTTTTTGGATCGTATGATTGCCTTGGTAGAAGGTGCCAAACGCACTAAAACGCCAAATGAGATAGCGTTGACTATTTTATTGGTGGCGCTAACGCTGATATTTTTACTGGTATGTGTGACCTTATTGCCTTTTTCACAGTTTGCCGTACTGTCTTCGGGTAATGGCGAGCCGATATCCATTGTGGTCTTAGTGGCGCTGTTGGTCTGCTTGATACCGACGACGATTGGTGGTTTGTTATCAGCGATTGGCGTGGCGGGCATGAGCCGGATGATGCAGGCCAATGTCATCGCGACCTCTGGGCGCGCGGTAGAAGCGGCAGGCGACGTTGATGTTTTGCTACTAGATAAGACCGGCACGATTACCTATGGCAATCGACAAGCGTCACAATTTATACCGGCGCAAGGGGTGACAGAAAGCCAGCTTGCGGAAGTGGCGCTGATCAGCTCATTGACCGATGAAACGCCAGAAGGTCGCAGTATCGTCAAGCTTGCCCAGAGTCGATTTGATATTGATGAAAATACATGGAAAGCAAAGCCGTTTGACACCATCGAATTTACCGCTCAAACCCGTATGAGTGGCACCGATATCGAGCAGCGCCATATCCGTAAAGGGGCGTTTGATGCCATCGTCAAATGGGTAGAAGCACAAGGTGGCATCTTACCTACTAATCTACAGCAACAAGTAGAGGAAGTGGCGCGCCGTGGTAGTACGCCGCTACTGGTCGCCGATAATCAGCAGTTGCTCGGCGTCATCGAGCTTAAAGATGTGGTCAAATCCGGCATAAAAGAGCGCTTTGCCGAGCTGCGCAAGATGGGTATTACCACCGTGATGATTACGGGCGATAACCCTCTGACGGCGGCGGCCATTGCTGCTGAAGCGGGCGTCGATGACTTTATGGCGGAGGCAACCCCTGAGCAAAAGCTTGAGCGCATACGCAGCTATCAGCGTCAAGGTAAGCTAGTCGCCATGACCGGCGATGGCACCAATGATGCACCGGCACTGGCGCAAGCAGATGTGGCTGTCGCTATGAATAGTGGCACTCAAGCAGCTAAAGAAGCGGCCAACATGGTCGACTTGGACTCAAATCCGACCAAGCTGATTGAAGTGGTGCAAACCGGCAAGCAGATGCTGATGACTCGCGGCGCGCTGACGACATTTAGCTTAGCAAATGATATCGCCAAGTACTTTGCCATTATTCCAGCCGCCTTTGCCAGCACCTACCCTGCGCTTGGGGTATTGGACATTATGCGACTGGGCAGCCCTCAAAGCGCGATTTTATCGGCTATTATCTTTAACGCATTGATTATTGTGTTTCTGATTCCACTGGCGCTGCGCGGCGTGACTTATAGACCTGATTCTGCCATCAATCTATTACGGCGCAACTTGCTGATATACGGCTTGGGCGGGCTGATTCTTCCCTTTGTCGGTATCAAAGTAATCGACATGCTCATTAATGCCTTGCACTTGGTATAACCAACGATACGGATGACGACTATGCAATCTAATAAATCTACGCCACTTAATAACTCTGTGCAATCTAACAACGTTATACAATCTATTTCTCCTGCTGACTCTAAATACCAACAGGCTGATGAAAATACTCTTTCTAAATTGGACAATTCTGTATTGGAAAATAATGCTACCCGTATGCCCATGCTCAAGCCCGCGCTATTATTATTTATAGCCTTGGCGCTCATTTTAGGTTTATGCTATCCCTTATTAATGACTGGCGTTGCCCAAGTAACCATGGCGGATAAAGCCAATGGTAGCTTGGTAGAACAAAATGGCAGCTTAGTGGGTTCTGCGCTTATTGGTCAGCGCTTTGATCAGCCAGAGTATTTATGGACGCGCCCCTCAGCAGCGGGAGATGGTTATGATGCCGCACAATCTTCGGGGAGTAATTTGGGACCTTTAAATCCTGAATTGGTAACTGGTGTCGAGGCGCAAGTACAAAGACTAAAAGCCGCTGATCCACAAAACACCGCGCCCATCCCTCTTGATTTGGTCACCATGTCGGGCAGTGGTTTAGATCCGCACATCTCACCGGCGGCAGCCGAATGGCAAGTCAACAGAGTGGCGCGTATACGTGGCATCAGTGCCGAACAAGTCCAAACAGCCATCGATGAGCATACAGAAGCGCGACAATTCAATCTGTTTGGCGAACCGCGCGTGAATGTATTGGCGGTCAACTTAGCCTTAGATGAGATGGCAGTCGTTAAATGAGTCAACCCATTAATCAGCAGTGAGCATCAGCATGTGTGAGCAGCGCCCCAATCCAGAAGATTTACTGCAGCAGATAAAGCAGCAAGAAAATACGCGCAGCAGAGGTAAACTAAAAATCTTCTTTGGGTCATCGGCAGGCGTTGGCAAGACCTATGACATGCTCTCTG
>DAIPIF010000215.1:0-3626 GCA_036770925.1 Psychrobacter sp. | reverse complement strand
CTCGATCGTCACGCCAAGTAAGCCCATCTCGCCCATTTGACGCATGATATTACGGTCAAAATTCTCATTGCGATTGGCATCAATAATACCGGGCATCAGCTCTTTTTGAAAAAACTGGCGCGCGCTATCGGTGACCATACGCTCCTCATCGGTCAACTGATTGCGTAATAAAAAGGGGTCAGCCCAATCAAAACTAGGGACGCTATGATTTGCCATGTGTTACTCCTTGGTGCCCGTCTTCCTGACTGGCAGATGAATGTTTAGATTAAGGATGTTAGGTTAATGATGATGAATAATGGGCACTTATCGCTACTTGCCGGTTATTACTGCTGGGCTGTCATTACTGATTGACATCAATGTTCCGCTGTGCAAAACTTAGTTTCATAATATAAACTATTAAAGCAGAGTTTAATCGGCTTGTAAACCTATAAACCCTCCTTTGGATAAAAAATGACTAAAAATATCTCGACAACTAACACCCTATTACAGCGCCTCACCGCCGCTATAACGCAAAGCAAAACTGCTGAGGATCGACAGTTTGTGACCGCCTTGGGACGCGGATTAACCTTATTGGCAGCCTTTGAGCATCACGACGAGCTGAGCCATCAGCAGCTGTGCCAAATGACTGCCTTGCCCAAAGCCACGGTCACACGCCTGATTTATACCTTAACCACGCTAGGATTTTTGCGCAGCACCATCCATGGCAGCTATCAGCTCGGCAGCAGTGCCGTGCGCTTGGGTGCAACCGCATGGAGTCGTCATGACATGGTGGCATTTGCCGAACCGCTATTACGGCAGTTTGCCAGTCAAAACGAGGTATCGGTAAATGTAGCGACAGAAATAGAGGGTGACATGCGTTATTTGGCATGTTGTCGTAGCCCTGCGCGCTTATCGGTCAATTTGCAAGTGGGCTCAGCAGTGCCAGTATATCGAACGGCTATCGGACGCGCATTTTATGCGGCAAGCTCAGCGAGCAGACAGGCGGTTATTATGTCTAATTTACGAGCAAATCTAACCGAGACTGATTTTAATTGCGCAAAAATTATGCTCACTGAGGCGGCAGCATATTATCAGGCGCATGGCTATACGCTCTCTGATGGAGAATATTCACCAGATATATTGGCAGTAGCGGTAGGAGTGTATGATGTGGCGACGGGACAATATGCCTATTCGCTCAATGCAAGTGTACCGCAAGCAAATTGGGAGGCAGCAGACTATGCGGCTATGATAGTGCCGAAATTACAAGCTTTGGCACAGCAGATTGGGGCAGCAGGTTAAGCGCGGTTGTTATCGGATAAGGCGCTCCTTACTTTAATTACCTTAAAAAAGGCGGCAGTGCTTTTAGATGCTGAGCACAGATAAATCTAAGCCTTGCGCTTGCCCTACTTTTGACAGACAAAGCTCCACTTGCCGTGAGTCGTCCACCCCTTGAGTGATATCGATAAAGAGGGTCGGCGGTGGCAAATAACTATCAGCACGGCTCGGCCACTCGATAATCACTAGCGCATCGGGATCATCAAGGTACTCATCAAAACCGATAAGCGACAGCTCCTCAGGGTCTTGAATACGATATAAATCAGTATGATAAACCGACTTGCTGCTGCCATCGGCTTGCTCAATATTATAAGGCTCCACTAAGGTATAAGTGGGACTTTTCACCGCGCCTTTATGACCGAGTGCTTGCAGCCAAAAGCGCGTCAAAGTGGTTTTGCCCGCGCCCAAATCGCCTGATAACCACACGCTACCTGATAACAGCAACCCCGCGAGCTGCTCGGCTAGACGCTGGGTATCATCCTCTGAATATAAGGTCAATACTTGCAATTGTTGGCTATTCACACATTTATAATGACTATTAGACATCAAGCGGTACCTGCCTTTTTTACATGGGCTTGCTCATCAGGATGAACTTGCATGGTGACGGTGGGATTGATAAACGGCTCTTGGCGAATGAGTTTGGCATAGAGCTCAGAATCAGACCATTCAGCGCGTACCTGCTCGCTAAATTCAAAGTCCGCCAATACCAGCTTGCCCATTTGCTCATTTGCCACATCATCGGCAAAGCATTGGGCATAGCCGGTCGCCGTTTCATGGGCAATCACAGAATACACGCTGACATCCGCCTCCCCATTTTGCATTTGGGTTTGCTGCAGTATCGACTGCGCCCAAAAGAATATCACCCGCGAAAATTGCTCAGCGGAGGGTGATACGGGCAGACTAATCCACCGCGCACTGAACTTTTTGCAAGCGGCAATATACTCAGGGTCGTCTTGATTCCAAAAACAAATGGCATGATCAAAGCTATCAATAATGTCTTTAATCGACGATTTTAACAGCCCAAAATCATACACCATTTGCCCATGATCCAAACGCTGAGCTTCCAAAATCAGCTCAATCTGATAACTGTGCCCATGAATCGAGTGTTTGCAGCGCTCAGAGCTACAGTTACGCACAATGTGAGCATTTTCAAATTTAAAAAGTTTACGAATACGCATAATAAATATTTAACCAAAGTAAGATGACTGAAAATGTAACTCAAATAGTCGATAGTCGTGGCAGCTGATGGCTTGTATTATAACAAATCAAAAGGCGTCAGTAAGTAAGCGCTTATTAACGGCGGCAGAAAATTGTGATATTTTGTCGTTAAATCCAGCGGCGCACTTGGATTAAATAATCTTGGTATGGACTGCCAAATTTCTGTGCCATGACCTGCTCTTCTGCTTGAATTTGAAAACGGCTCATATAAAGGATAAACACCACAATCAACCCAAATACCAACAGGCTAGATAAATACAATCCCCAACCACAGAGGATAATCGTTAAGCCTAAATACATCGGATTACGCGTATATTGATACACGCCACTCGTAACGAAGGCAGATACTTTTTCTGGTGCTTGCGGATTGACTGTGGTTTGTGCCTTTTTAAACTCAGCGACGCCCATAGCGCCTAATCCTAAGCCTATTGCTGCAAAAATAATAGCAAACCACGTTGAGCCGGCGAGCGAGAAATGCAGGGCAATAGACATTCGTGATACCGCGTACATCGCCAGCACGATGATGACAAATTGTGCCACAGGAGGTACTTTTAGGGCTAAATCAGGCATATTTTTTCTCTTATTACGGGCTATTTTACGCGTTATTACACTGTAGCAGTGTGCCTATTTCAAGTGCTTACGTTATCAGAAGTTACAGTTTATTATCAATAATTACATTTTGATACTGGGCACTGATTTTAACTTTCACTATGATAGCACTCAAGCATAACAAAACCATGCGACGTAAAACCTACTTTTATCTATTATTTATTGAGGAATACTATTATGAAAAAATTAATCATTGCATCTGTGACCGCCATGTTTGTATTGACGGGCTGCAACACACTAAAAGGTGTCGGTCAAGACGTGTCAAGCGCGGGTGCGGCGGTCACCGGTACTGCTCAAGACGTACAAAACAAAATCTAGTCCACAAGTTGATTGGGGTTTTGAGCCCTGTGTTAACGACTCTACACTGATGTTAAAAGGCTTACCTATTGGTGAGCCTTTTTTATTCCCTACTTTTTAGTCAATAATAGGACGCTGATTATAAAAAAGCCCGTAATATCTGATTCAGATAACGCCTTCCTAAGGCA
>DAIPIF010000214.1:2515-3694 GCA_036770925.1 Psychrobacter sp. | reverse complement strand
GCTTTACGCTACAAGGTTTTTTTACATCTATAGGACTTATATTAAAGGCTTATATTAACTGTTTCGTTGCATCACTAAGCCATCTAATCTCTCAATCGCATACCTAGCTTTCATAATATTTTTTTCTCGTTAGTTTCAACTGCTAGTATCGTTTTTAGCAACACTGGCTGGCTATTATCTTGAGACAAGAATAGTAAAGCTTTGTTGCTTTACATACATTGACCATTCTTTAGTCGTTATAGTGCTTACCCATAGATTAGAACGAGAAAAATTGTGTTTCTCAATCATTATCGATAATAACGTTGAAGAAGAGTTTATATTTTGCGAATGTAGCGGCAGAAAAACGCTACATACTTATAATAATATTAAGATAAATTGGTCATTATCTTTAGTTCCAATAGTTATTACCTTTGGCCTGTGGAGCTTTGTTATTCTGTACTATGTAATACTTTCCAATAGATGGAAGTGCGCTAAATGTGGCTGTAGAAGATAGCGTGTTTTATCCTTGTTATAGAGTAAATAAGCCTTTAGTTTCTTTTCAAATTTCTATCGCCTCAAAAAAACTCCAAAGCAGTTTTTGCAACTTCAGTTGTATGGCTATATCCCCAATACTGTCCAAACCTCCCGCTTCTCTACGTTATAAGCCTTTGGCACTCAACAGCCTTCTCATTACTTTCTTTTGATAACAGTAATTTAAAGAAATATCTCATCACATAAAAACATCAAGCCATTTCATCAGAATCCACAGTAGGAAATGACATCAAGTCATTTTTTTGTCATGTGTTAAACAAAGACTTTCTGTTTCTAGAGTTTGAGAAATATCCATAAAAATAGTTTGTGGTTATCCAACTATTAACAATATGTTTATAACTGGATGTATCTGTGGATACATGTTAGTCACAAACTTCTATAGTAATGGTGTCATGCTTTAGTAACAAGTATTAAAGATAGTCGTGGTTATTGTAACTGAAAGAGTCGGTTCGCCTCCGGTAATCATCTTATACCAATGGGTTCTAGATTGCTAAGAAGACGTGATTTCTGCTATCTAGCTCGGCAAGCGCAGCGTATTCAACGGATTATGCTGCATTCCATCACTGAAATACCAACCGATCTAAACCTTTGGAGATTTACCATGCAATTTAAAAAATCCTTAATGACCGCTACATTAGTTACTCTTGG
>DAIPIF010000214.1:0-2415 GCA_036770925.1 Psychrobacter sp. | reverse complement strand
TCTCTGGTTACACCGTGTTGCAAAATATAGTGTGATCTCAAGCTTGCTACTGTGTAGCAATTGGGCGATGGCGAGTGGGCTGCAAGTCTCTCCCATCTCCTTAAGCATACAAGCTCGAGAAAATGCCAGTGGTCTGACCCTAAGTAATACCGGTGACAATGTGGTGCATGCGCAAGTGCGTGTGTACCACTGGTCGCAGGATGAAACAGGCGATCAGCTCACACTATCACGAGGATTATTGGCCAGTCCGCCAATGATTGAGCTCAACCCCAACGACAAGCAATTAGTCCGAATTATCCGTGCCAAAGCACCGCCGCAAGGCAGTGGCGCTGTAGCAGATAGCTACCGAGTTTTGGTTAATGAGCTACCGATTAAATCTCCTGACCAAAAAAGTGGCTTACAGTTTGCATTGAGCTATTCCCTACCCGTATTTGTACAACCTGTTGGTGTTGTAAAAACCGCCCCAAAACTGCAATGGAGCACACATGTGCAGCCAGATAACAAGCAGATAAAGTTACGTGTCCACAATAGCGGCAAAGGTCATGCCCAACTGGCAAGCCTAAGCTTTGTAGATACGACTGGTACTAGCATTGATGTCCATAAAGGTTTGCTGGGTTATGTTTTACCAGGCGCTACCATGTACTGGACACTGAAAACACCGCCCTCGGCACTAACGACAGGTGGTAAATTCAAGGCAATGATCAATGGAACTGAGACGATACAAGACGTTACGCTGGACACTTCCGATCGCTAAAATAGCCTTATTGCAAACCTTAATGATACCTATCAGCCATGCTATCGAACCAAACGATATCATAGCTACCTCTACAGACCTTCCCAACGACAGTCTCGCACAGCTTGATTTAGACCGTGACAATCGTGACGAAAACGACCATCCAGACAAACTTGATCTCTATTTGGAGATTAAGCTTAACGGCGCTGATAAGGGCTTAGCGTCCTTCGAATACTATAATGACCAGTTATGGGCCAGTACCAACGTATTGCAGCAACTCGGCTTTATAGTGCCGCCCGATATCCTCGAACCAATACCGCTAAACACCCTACCCGATATCAAGATTGATTATGATGCACGTCAGCAAACGGTCAACCTCATTGCACCGCTAAACATGCTCAACCTTGCCACCACCGTCGTTAATACCCGCAATAGTAAACGCCCGCAACCGACCGCCTCGCCTGGTTTTCTGTTAAATTACAACCTCTATGGTACCCAAACCGAAAACAACGCGACCAGCCTAAGTGCTTATACAGAACTGCGCGCGTTTAATGACTTGGGTGTATTAAGCTCTACTGCCCTGACAACTGGCAATCGCTTTGCCGGTAGCGATACTAATCGCAATGATTGGGACAGCCGCACGGTGCGTTTGGATAGCAGTTGGAGCAAATCATTCCCTGATAACCTGCTCGCCGTCAGCGCTGGCGACATACTCACAGGGGCACTGTCATGGACCAGGTCGACACGCTTAGGCGGACTGCAATTTGGCACTAATTTTGACCTGCAGCCCTATATGACCACCACGCCTTTGCCGTCGTTTTTTGGTTCCGCCACCCTGCCCTCAGCGGTCGAGCTGTATATTAATGGTCTCAAGCAATACAGCGGTGACGTACCTGCCGGTCCTTTTGAGCTTAATACAGCGCCTAGCTTTAGCGGTGTGGGTAATGCCCAGCTCGTCTTGACCGATGCGCTAGGACAAAATACCACGCTTAATTTCTCACTTTATGATGCCCATCGCCTGCTGCAGACAGGGCTGTCCGATTGGTCAGTGGAGCTCGGTGCCGTACGCCAAAACTATGGGCTCAAATCTTTTGATTACGGCAGCGATATCGCCGGCTTTGGCACTTGGCGTTATGGGGTCAGTGATCGCTTTACTGCCGAAACCCATGCTGAAGTGACTGACAGTCTTAGTAATGCTGGTGTCGGTGGCACTTGGTTATTGGGTAGTAAAGGTGGTGTCTTATTTGCCTCGCTAGCGGGCAGCGACAGCCAAGGTGAAAGTGGCTCGCAATACAGTGCAAATTACTCTTGGAATAACAGTCGCTTCCATATTGGTCTCAATGCCACCGGTACTCATGGTAACTACCGTGACGTCGCCACACGCTACGGGGACGCCCCCAACCGCCGCAGTGAACAACTCTCAACAGGTTATAACACCCAGTCTATGGGCAGTTTTGGTCTCAGTTATAACCAGATCGCTTTTGCGCAGCAAGAGACCTTACAGTTTGCCAGCGCCTCTTGGCGAAAGTCCTTTGGGCGACGTCTGAGCCTGAACGCTAATTACAATCATGATATTCATAACTCTGATAATAACAGCGTCTCTTTTGGCGCCTCGCTATCCTTAGATCGTAATATCTCGCTGAACAGTAGTCTGCAGAGCACCAACCAGCGTCATTCCTTGG
>DAIPIF010000213.1:0-3700 GCA_036770925.1 Psychrobacter sp. | reverse complement strand
AAAGCCAACGCGCGAGCACGCCGCAAGTGGTCACCTTTCAGGGACAAATGCAAATGCAGCAGACTTCTATTGCTGCAAAAGTGCCGGGGCGTATTGCCACTATTTTGGTCACCGAAGGCGATAAGGTTAGCCAAGGTCAAGCCCTTATCGAGATGGATTCTCCTGAGATTAATGCCAAAATCGCTCAAGCGCGGGCGGGCAAACAAATGGCACAAAGCCAGCTCGATAAAGCCGAAAGCGGCGCGCGTCCGCAAGAGATTGCCCAAGCAAAAGCGGCATGGCAAGCCCATAAAGCCGCCTCTGATTTGGCAAGTGCTACTTATGAGCGCGTCAATCGCCTCTATGAAGAGGGTCTGATGGCGCGGCAAAAACGTGATGAAGCGTTTGCGCAAGCCCTTGCTACAGAAGACCAAACTGAAGCGGCACGCCTGCAATATGAGCTGGCGATGGAAGGCGCGCGTAGTGAGGATAAAGACGCTGCCACAGCGCAAGTGGCACAAGTGGATGCCCAGCTCGATGAAGCCCTCGTCGCCCAACAAGAAGCCAATCTTAAAAGTCCGATTAGTGGCATCGTCGATAGTATTATCGTCAATGCCGGCGAGGTTATCGGTCAAGGGGTGCCGCTACTCACTTTGGTCAACACCGATGATCAGTGGGTGGTATTAAATGTCACGGAAACGTACCTGAATCAATTTAACATTGGTCAACAGTTTACGGGCAGCATACCGGCGCTGTCCTCGACAGAGCGCCCTTATCGCCAGCAATTTACGGTTTATGCGACCTCGACGTTATCGGACTTTGCCACATGGCGAGCGACCAATAACAATGATGGCTTTGATGTGCGTACCTTTGAGATAAAAGCGCGTCCTAGTGCGCCTGATGCGCGTATCCGCTCAGGTATGAGCGTCATCGTGCAGATTGACCCGCAAGCCATCAAAACGCCAACGACCACCGCCCTCAAGCAACCTCAAGAGTAACCCATGCGTTTAATCAAGGCTTTTGTGCGCAGTGCCGCTTATGAGCGTCGGTTTTTGACTAAAAATCCATGGGATTTGTCAATGGTGCTGTGGATACCTTTGGCAACGGTGCTACTGGTATGGTGGATATTTTCGCATACCCAAATTAGCGATTTGCCTATTGGGGTGATGGATAAAGACAACAGCCCCGTTGCCAATACCCTAGTGCGCTATTTGGACGCGCATCCCAATATCAGCGTTGCCCGCCTTTATCACTCGCCTGCCGCTGCCGAAGCCGCTATAGTGCAGCGTGATATTTATGCCATCGTGACTATCCCTGAGGACTTTTCAAAGAATATTTTATCCAGTAAACCTGCGCCTATAGTGCTACAAGTCAATGCCCAATACGGCACTCATTCTGGAATTATCCAAACCAGTGTGCAATCGGTGGCGGGCACCTTATCAGCAGGAGTTGAGATTCAGCGCTGGGTTAAGCAAGGCATCAGCCCGACGCAAGCGGTGATTGCCACCACGCCTATTCATATTCAGCGTATCAGCTTATTTAATGCCGCGACTAATTATCAGCAGTTTTTGGCATCGACCGTTATCCCTGCCCTGCTGCATATCTTAGCGATGGTCATCGGGGCGACCACTATCGGTCGTGAGCTGCGTGATAAGCAGCTGGATAAATGGTATCGCTTTATAGATACGGGCAATCCAGATTTGACATTATCAAAGCCTGATTCGATTTTATTAAAAACTCATGCAGAAAACACCCTAGTAAATAACGCACCCAAGCCAAACCAGTCAGCTGCCTCAAATCCAGTGCATTTTTTAGTATTGCTATCAGGTCTTATGGGCAAATATCTATGGCAAACGCTTGCCTTTAGCATCTGGTGCGCTTTGGGATTATGGCTGGCGACTTACGAGCAAGCTATCGCTCTCAGCTCATTGCTAGCCACCTTTATCAGCCTTGTCATCCTAATGATGTTGTCTTTTTGGCTGGGCGCTATCTTTACTTTAGGGTCGTTTTCTTTGCGCATGGGTTTATCTGCCACCGGTTTTATCTCCGCGCCCTCTTATGCCTTTGCAGGGGTGACCTTCCCTTATATTGCCATTAATGATAGCGCAAAATATTGGGCAGATGCGCTGCCACTGACCCATTATCTAAAACTGCATATCGCCCAATTACAGATGCACGCGCCCATGGCAATATCTTTGCCGATTGTTTATGGACTCATGCTCGCGACCCTCATTGCCGCTGGCGTAAGTGCCTTATTAACGCAGCGCGCGCTGGCACATCCTGAACGTTGGGGAGCACGCTAATGTCTAAGCCTACCATTAATAAAAAAACGGATACGCCGCCATTCAATGCGCCATCCTCCCTCCATCAATCTACCTCTCAAGGCTTTTGGGGGAGCTTACTACAGACATTTAAGGATATTTTTACCGATAAAGGCGTGCTATTAATGCTGCTTATCGCGCCCATTATTTATGGCTTTTTTTATCCTTGGCCGTACTCCTCTGAGGTGGTCAATCATGTGCCCGTCGGCATTGTCGATTATGATAATAGCGACTTATCACGCACGATTGTCAGCTATGCCACTGCCAGTCCGCAACTGGCAACCCAGCGTTTTAGCAGCGAGCAAGCCGCCAAAGAAGCCTTATGGCGTGACCACATTGCAGGCTATATGGTCATTCCTTATGGTATTGAGCAGCAGGTATTATCCAGTAAAGCGGCGAGTGTCAGCGTGCTGGGTAATGGCAGTTATTTTTTATTAAACAAAAACGTGCAAATGGGATTTTTGCAGGCAGTCAGCACCGTATCGGCAGGTATTAAAGTCAAAAAAAGCGTCGCCAAAGGCGCATATATGCCAACAGCTGCCGCAAGTACCCAAGCCGTCCCGCTAAAAATTATCCCTTTATATAATAAAACTGAGGGTTATGGCGCTTATGTCGTACCCGCCGTAGCGATGTTGATTTTGCAGCAAACCTTACTGATGGCAACGGCGATGCTGATTGGTACTTGGTATGAGCAGCGCCGCCACATGAGTAGCATTCGCGGTTGGCTTGGACGCATTGCCGCGCTTAGCAGCTTGAGCTTTATCATTGGCTGTTTTTATTATGGTTGGATTTTTGAGCTGCAGCATTATCCACGTGGACAAAACATGCTGGGCAGTTTGTTATTTTTGTTGCTATTTTGTCCAACGGTGGCGACTTTGGGCTGCGTACTTGGTCTATGGTTTCGTCAGCGGGAGCGTAGTCTGCAAATTTTGATTTTCAGCTCACTACCGATATTTTTTGTCAGCGGTTATCCGTGGCCCGCCCATCAGCTACCAGAATTTTTACAAATCATACGCTGGTTAATCCCGACGACACCTGCTATTAACACCTCTGTTCAGCTCAATCAGATGGGCGCAAGCGTCACACAAGTGGCGACTGGATTTTATGCGCTAGCGGGTTTATGGTTGTTTTATTTTATCTTATTATTATTTTTGCGCAGGCGCACGGCACAAAAGGCTGTTTAATTTAATCGCTCTCCTAATAATCACGCTCCTAAAAAGCATCTATCTTAAATGTTAAGCCAAAAAAAGCGCTTGCCACTCCGGCAAACGCTTTTTATTGTTAGCAAAACTCTATAAAAGAGCTGTTTTTTATAAAAGAGTTATATTTTAAAATACCCGATTCAGACCATTTAGCGCCGCAACACGGTACGCCTCTGCCATCGTAGGATAGTTAAAGGT
>DAIPIF010000212.1:0-3704 GCA_036770925.1 Psychrobacter sp. | reverse complement strand
AACCCGCCTCTTCAGTTCGATTTGCTTATTTCAAGTTGAGAGTGGGGTATATAATATAATAACGTATATCGACATAATAAACGAGGTAATAACCGCATTTTTTGGACTTATTTATCTACAAAATAATTTAAAACTCAATTATCAATGGGCTCATCGCTATGACTGAGATGTATTCAGCTCATGGTCAGCCGCGTCACGCTCACTAATAGTCAACCCTGTAAACCCAAAGATTAAGGTTAATAATAACGATAAATAACAAAAAAACGCATATGGCAAATAATCAAGGACAGGCACGCCCAATGCTTGACTGATAAACACTCCGCACACACTCCAAGGCACTAGTGGATTAATCACCGTGCCGGCATCTTCGATGGTACGCGAGAGGTTTTTGGGATGCAGATTCAGGCGCTCAAAAGTTGAGCGAAAGGCGGTACCTGATATCAATAGGCTTAAATACTGCTCGCCAATCAGCACATTAATACTCAGTGCCGACATCGCAGCGGCAAAGATGGCGCGTCCTGAACGGGTTAAATGCTCTTTTATGCCTGCTAACAGCGCGGGCAAAATACCCAAAGCATTGAGTAATCCACCGAGGCTCAGCGCCAATATCACAATGGTTTGGGTAAAAAACATACTTTGCATACCGCCGCGTGACAGTATCCCGCCAATCTCTCCCAACTCTAAAGACGCCGCTGGGCTATAGCCTGCAAAAAAATAACCACCCAATTGCTCAACTGACGGCGTGCTATGTAAATAGGTGATGAGTAAAGCGCTGATAATGGTAGATATAATGGTATAAATCGCATTGACCCGAAATAGCGCCAGTACCACCAACAGCAAAAACGGCAACACCGCATAACTATGCACCAAACCACTCTCTATCAGCTGAGCCTGCAATACGGTGACTTGGTCTAAGTTAGAGCCATCCGTTTGCCCCGAAAAAAACCAAAATAGCCCGACGGTCAACAACCATGCCGGCACTGTGGTGTACATCATATTGCGAATATGGGCAAATAAATCAATGCCCACCACCGAGGAGGCAATGGTACAAGTATCTGATAATGGTGACATTTTATCCCCAAAAAACGCCCCCGACACCACCGCCCCTGCGGCAATAGCGACATTAGCATCAAAAGCATGACTCATCCCGATAAACGCCACCCCTAACGTCGCCGCTGTGGTCAAACTACTACCCAAAGCCACGCCAATAATGGACGTCAGTACAAAAGCCGATATATAATAAAACTCTGGTGAGATGAGCTCAAAGCCCACATACATCAAGGTCGGTATCGCCCCCGACATCATCAGCGCCGCAATCATTAAACCAATAAAAAAGAATAAATAAATCGCCCCGATACCGCTCATCACCCCCGATGCCATTTGTGCCTGCATGTCATTGAAACTCAGCTTTTTAAAGAGCCCAATCGCCAGTAAAAAGCAAATTGCCAATACTAACGACAAATGCGGCACCCAACCAAAGCCAATCATCGTCACCCCCATAATGGCAATGATGACCGCTGAGATAAGAAAAGCCAGTTTAGGTGAAAATTGAATCAAGGTCGTGGGCGACATAAGACGTTCTCATGTTACTTGTTTTGGGGTATAGGCTCTATTAAACCTGAGGAATATAAATAAATAGTTATTTATCAAATACAAAAAGGACAGGATAATCATGAGCTATCCTGTCCTTTTTACTGCTCTTTTTTTATTTTACTGCTTTACTACTTCATTTTACCAGTAGGCTGGCGTCATAAACTCTAAGCCAACATTCCGCCATCAACGAGCACACACGCCCCTGTGGTATAGCTTGAGGCATCGGAGACCAAATATAACACCGTCCCTGCCATCTCATCAGGGTCAGCCATACGTCCTAACGGAATCGCCTCAAGCGCCATATTCAATACTGTCTCATTACTGGTCAAGGCTGAGGCAAATTTAGTATCGGTCAAACCCGGTAATAAGGCATTGACCCGAATATTCAGCGGACCACATTCTTTAGCAAAGGCTTTGGTCATGCTAATCACTGCCGCTTTGGTAATCGAATAAATACCTTGTTTATCACCAGCAACCAGTCCATTTACGGAGGCGGTATTTAAAATCACCCCGCCGCCCTGCTCACGCATCATCCTACCGGCAGCCGTGGACATAAAGAAATAACCGCGAATATTAACATCGACTGTTTTTTGAAAAGCGCCTTCGTCCGTATCTAGGATGTGCCCATAATAAGGATTGGCAGCGGCATTATTGACCAAAATATCAATTTGTCCAAACTTACTTTTGATATGCTCAAAAATCGCCGCAATTTGTGCCATCTCGCCCACATGACAGGCGTAAGCACTGGCTTTGTCACCATTCGCTTTGATGCTATCTGCGACCGCTTGGCACGCCTCAAGCTTACGGCTAGAGACAATGACATGCGCCCCACGTGATGCCAATAAGCGGGCGATTGATTCCCCAATACCGCGGCTAGCACCGGTTACTAATGCAATTTTGCCGGTTAAATCAAATAAATCTTTCATGGTTATTCCTTGTATTTTAAATACGTGACTAAAAATTTATCAATTTAGAGGAACCGCTACGATAAGGACAAGCCAATCCATTTATAACCCCGTCAGATAATACATTTTGGGCAGAGTATCAGGCGGAATGTTAGGCAAAATATCACGTTACGCAGACCCCATACCGATACGCTCATAAAATTTATTACACCCTTTGCGCGCGGTCTGCAATTGCCGTCTCAACCGCCGTCTTTAGCATGTCAGCAGAGCGATGCAATTGCAATCAGCCATCAGGTGTCATTAGCTCATCAGCGCTAGAGGCATCGATCATCACCTGATGCTCGCTGGTATAGAGTCAGTTCAAGGTAACAGTGTTATAAATTTAAACCTGATACTAACGTCCTAATACCGTACGGGGGTCGATAGGATTACCATTTAGGCGTACTTGGAATTCAAGTGCCACTTGGTTCGTCTGACCAGTACTGCCCATACTGGCAATGCGCTGACCCCGTTGTATGCTATCACCCTCTTTTACCAGTAGTTGACTATTGTGAGCATAGGCGGTGATATAATTATTACTATGGCGAATCATAATCAGGTTGCCATATTCTGCCAAACCATTGCCTGCATATAATACCGTACCGCTTTGACTGGCGGTGATAGGATCGCCTTCTCTACCAGAGAACCACATGCCCAAGTTCTCAGCTTGCGCATCAAAGTTACGTATAACAGGGTTGCGAGTCGGATACTCATAGCCCAAGGTTGCATTAGCAGTGTTGGTGTAAACAGGGGGCGGCGTTGGCGGCGTATTATAATTGGGATTTACAGGCGCAGGAGCTGGGTTGTTAGTGTTATAAGCGGGGCTGTTATTAGGCACCCGACCTTGATTATCTTGCCACAACTTGAGGCGTTGACCGGTGTGAATCGTATATTTGCTATCTAAACCGTTGAGCGCGCCGATTTGACGATAATCCAGACGATAACGCGAGGCAATTTGACTCACCGTATCACCACGCTGTACCTGATAGTAATTCGGCACACCTTGGGGATTGGTCACCACTTGATTGCCCGATTGCGAGGGCAACCGATAACTCGGCTTAGTCGCACAACCTGTCATGGCGATAGCAAGCACTCCGACGAGTGTTGCGGTCGCCAGTGGCGATTTAGAAATAATATTTTTCATATAAGGTATCCTAACTTTATGTG
>DAIPIF010000211.1:0-3724 GCA_036770925.1 Psychrobacter sp. | reverse complement strand
ATATCCGCTTGACTGACGCCCACTTCCTCTAATATTTTTGCTTCAGTTTTACTGATTAGTCCGTTAGTTAAGGGCTGGGCACTGAGGGGCACAAGCTCGTCGTTGCCGTTACTGGCTTGCGTGTTATCACTGCCATCCATATCGACCGTTCTGTTTTCTTCAACCAAAATCAGTTGCGGGCTACCGGATATGGTGGTTCTAAGCGTTTTGGCTAAATCTAGCGGCTGCTTGCTCATGGTATAGCTGGGGGTTTTACCTTGCTCAGCGACTTTATCAAAACAGGCTAAACGCGCCGGACTGTTTTGTATTTGGGTACATTCAAAAAACAGATAAGTCTGCGCGGCAACAAACTCATCAATCACCGCCTCATCCATATCGATATCAGCATCAGGATTTTGTAGACGCTGATAAATCACTTGCGGCGAGGTAGATATTGGCTTATTGGACGGCGCTGTTTCAGTTGGTGGCTGTTTTGGAGACTGTGGCAAATCAGTAGCTTTTGAATCAGTAGTTTCTGATTTAACGGTAGGCTTAATCACAGTCTGGGTGGTTTTTACTGTCAGCACTTGGGTATTATCTGCTGCTTGTACCGAGATAGCCGCGCAGCCTAGCGTCAGTCCGATAGCCACACTGAGATAGCGGCGCGTACCGGTATAAGGACGGCTGTGCAAGCGGTTTCGAGATAAGGAATGGGCAGGAGTGGGGGCACCCAACACTTGGTGTGACGAGGTAATATGAGCAAACATAAACGTCCTTTATCTGACCTGCTTAATTGCCGGACAGCTTATCTGAGGTAATCACTAAAATAATCGGTAAAAATAGAGAATATAGACCTAAAGAGCAGCGCTGTCTGTTAATAGCGCTGCTCTGATATAGTATTTTAGTGTAATGAAAATAAGACGCCACTCTCAACTTATTTTTCTAAGTAACTGATTTTAATGGCATTGCAAATTAGATATTTCTGTTGCGCTAATTTGAAGCTAATGAAATCAAGGTCTTGTTTAAGTTGAGATTGGGGTAATAAGCCTATTATACTAGAACTTATCATCGCTCATTACCTTAATTGATATATTATACTGATGGGTTTTTTAATTTAAAGCAGTCAACGTTTGCTCAAACTGTTGACGACCAATCTCGCCCACTTGCTTTTTGATAAGTTGACCATCTTGATAATATAGCAGTGTCGGCGGTCCAAAGAGCTGATAACGCGCCAAGATAGCTTTGGACTCGGCAGTGGTCTCGGTGATGTCGAGGCGCACTAATTGCCAGTCTTGCATTTGTACAGGACGAGTGGTAAATAAGTTTTTATCCATAATGCGGCACTCAATGCACCAGTCAGCAGTCAAATCGACTAAGACTTTTGGATTAGCGCTAGTAATGGCATCGAGCTGTGCAAGGGTGGTGATGGTTTCGTCCGAATGCGTGCTCGGCGTAGCTATCGACTGACCATTGCCCTGCATCATCAGCGGCGCGGCACTCAATGACGCCAAAGGCTGCAAGCTGTCATCATTACCTAAAGCGGCTCCAATAATAAGCGTCGCCGCCCAAATACCCGCCACCAGACCGATCGCTTGAGTGAGCATACGCGCTTTGCCAAGCCAGCTCCACGCCCACGTTGCCACGACCATAAACCACAACGCCCAAACCAGTAGCATCATGGGCGATATAAACACGCGCTCAAGTAATAATAACGCCACGGCAAATAATAATAAAGCAAAGCCTTGCTTGACCCAGTTCATCCACTCGCCCGCTTTGGGCATGATTTTGCCTTGAGTGGCGCCAATAAGAATCAGCGGCGCAGACAGACCCAAACCGAGCATAAATAAAGCGGCAAAACCCAGTAGCGGACTGCCAATCGTCGAGACCGCAAGCAGTGCGCCAAATAAAGGCGCAGACACACAAGGCGACACTACCAGCGCGGATAAAAACCCAGCGGCTAAGCTACCGCCGGCACTACCCAGCTTACTATCACCTGCTTGGCTTAAGCCTTGCATTTTACTACTGATAAAATAAGGCAGACGTATGCTAAACACCCCTAGCATATACAGCGCTAACAGGACAAAAATCAGCGCAAAGCTAATCAGAATAATAGGGTTTTGTAACCAACCGATAATACCCAGCGACTCGCCAAATACCGCAATCACGGCGCCCAAGATACCATAAGCAATCGATACCCCTATGGCATAACTGGTGGTCAAAATCACGCCTTTTTTGACTGTGGGGTTTTGTTGACGGGCGACGATATTTGCCACAATAGGCAACATCGGCAACACGCAAGGCGTCAACGCCAAGCCTAAACCTGCCAAAAACAATAAGCCAAGCGCCAACCATGGATGAGCCGCTAAGCCAAAGGGGTCACTCTCCTCTAAATTATTTGCCGCGAGACTATTGGGGTCTTGGTTATTAAGCTTTTGAGTTTCAGACTCAGGATTACTGACATTGACATTGGCGGTATTATCAGTATTTAAATCAGGGTTATTTAAATCAGCCGCCTCTAAATAAGTACCATCGACGTTATCCGCCGCAAGCGCAGTAGCCTCATTATTATCAAGCGCCGCGTTAGCTCCATTAGCCCCGTTAGCATCAATACTATTTTCATCTGCGCCTGCACTCTCTGCATTTAGTGCCTTATCGGTGGCGTCTGCTGCCTGAGCACTACTATTGCTAGGGGCTTGAGCCGCTGCCGCGCCGGTGCTTGTCACTGTCGCTTTGGCAATATTGGTTTGGGTGGCACTGCTAGTGGTTGGGTTAGCTGCGTTTTTAGCAGTAGCCGTGCTATTTTTATTGGTGCTGGCATTGGTACTGGTATTGCTTGCAGGTGCGGCAGCAGCTTGTTGCGGGACGCCGGTGATAGTGACGCTGGTTTTAATCTTTTCGGGTGGATAGCACAGTCCTGCTTTGGCACAGCCTTGCCAACCGATAGTGACTGCCGCATTATCGACACTTTTACCATCACTTGCCATTAAGGTAGTGGTTGCCACCATATTGGTTTGGTCAAATACGGGCACCCGCCCAAAAGTCGGGTCATCAATAGATATCGGCGACTGACTAAAGCTAAAAGGCGCAGCAGTCACGCCGGCGGGCAAGCTCAGCTTAATTTGGTCTCTATAGACATAATGCTCAGGGGTAATGTCAAAGTTAATCGATAACTGTGTGCCTTTATCTAGTGCTTTGCTGCTATGCGAGACCTTAAAAGCCTGATCCACCGATAAAAACTTTTTTTGCCCCGCGCTTTGGTCACTGCTAAATAAATCGCCCAAACTGGCAGCTTGAGTGGTTGAGGTAACGGCTATGCCTGTCACCAGTGCGCTACTCGCTAGCGCCAATGCCAATAAATAAGACTTTTTCGGAGTGGGTTTTTGGCGAGCACGCGCTGAGGGGGTGGCTATTTTATCTAGGGATGACTGCTCGGGCAGCGGTTTAAATGACATGGATGACTACCTTTGAGTTAACGTTTTAACCACAGCAAAGCGCTATTGGCAAACGTCGATAATGGCTTTTTTGATTTTTGGGCATTCACCTTTGTGCCGTTACATGGTGGTGCTGTTTTATGTTAATCCACACATTTTTGCATCAATGGTGATAAAAAATATCAATCAATAAGCAATTATTGATTAATAGTTCTTGTTTTTACCTCTTATTTGAGCAGTAACTGTTGACATACTCCCACCACTTTCGCCAAGCTCAAGTGGGGGATTCTAAAAGCAAATGCTCTTAGGCGACC
>DAIPIF010000210.1:0-3732 GCA_036770925.1 Psychrobacter sp. | reverse complement strand
TCAATGAGCATGAGTATTTTTATTCTTATTAATAAATAACCTATTTGCTCATTCAGCATCACGCGCATTTATGTTTTACTATTATTAAATTTTAATTTTTATTTTACCTTAAGGTTATTATTATGGCATGGCAACAACTGCACTTACAGTGTGAAAAAGCAAACGTTGAGCTCGCAGAGACATTACTCTTAGAGGCAAATGCACTCTCCATCGCTCTAGATGATGCGGGGGATCAGCCGCTATTTGAGCCGTTACCTGGAGAGTCGCCGCTGTGGGATGAGGTGATATTAACGGGGCTATTTGATGCCACCACTGAGGGCGGCAGCAGGCAAGCGATTGAGCAGTTAAGCCATGATATCGCCGCGCAAGTCCATGCCAGCCGCGTTTGGCTAAGCGCTGTTGAGGATAAAGATTGGGAGCGTGAATGGATGAGCCATTATCGTCCGATTGAATGCGCCAATGATTTATGGATTGTCCCTAACTGGATTACTCCGCCAAAACCTGAAGCGACCAATATTATTATGGATCCAGGTCTTGCTTTTGGTACAGGGTATCATGCCACCACGCGCTTGTGTTTAGACTGGCTTACCGAACAGGATTTGCAGGATAAAATCGTCATTGATTATGGCTGTGGCTCTGGTATTTTGGGTATTGCCGCTTTATTATTGGGTGCCAAACACGTGTATGCGGTCGATATCGACCCCCAAGCGGTACTTGCGACCAATCAAAATGCGGCGCGAAATCAGGTAGAGCATCAGCTGCAAGCCTTTTTGCCAGAAGATTTTAATGCTTATTGCAGCGCGCATAACGTCGCCGCGGTCGATGTGATTGTCGCCAATATCTTAGCCAAGCCGCTTATTAGTTTAGCGCCTTACTTTGCCACGCTTATCGCAGCAAAAGGTCGTATCGTATTAGCCGGTCTGATTGAGTCGCAGACTGAGCAAGTGAGCGACGCTTATCGCCCCTATTTTGCGCTAGATCCTAAGCATGCGTTTAGTGCCCAAGAGGATCAGCATTGGCAGCGGTTATCAGGGACTAATACCCGCTAGCAACCATTAATGACATCTGTTACGATAGAGTGCCAGCACGGGTTTATAGCGTGTATTTGGCACCCCATTGGTACGCGTTTTTATTGGCTTGTTGGTTATACCCTATGATTATAAACTATGAATTGCCACCACTTATTCTTTAGTAAATAAGCGATACACCCTTGCTGATTTTGGATGTCATACTATGACCACGCCCATAAAAACCCAATGCCCACATTGTCAGGCTATCTTTAATCTGCCCAAAGCTCAATTAAATAAAATGGACAGTAAAGCGCGCTGTGGGTATTGTGAACAGTTCTTTTTGCTCAATGAGCATATTATTACCCCAGAAAATGAGCAAGCGAATGCTAAGGGGCTCACTCCAAGCGCTGATATCGCTCATAATCCTATAGCTACACAAAAACCGCCAACCGTTCAAAAACCTGCTGATGCTGATATTGAACCCGCCGCGCCTGCCAAATCATCCGTCACCACGATAAAGCCTGTGGTCAAACCGCCACAACCCAAAAAACCGCTTGGCAATAAGCCCGTTCCTGAAAAAAAATCGCCCAAGATACCGATAGAAGACATCGATGACGACATGCTCATCCATGATGATATGGAGATTGAGGACACGCAAGAGAGCGCCTTAGATTATGAGGCACTTGAGGATATGGACGCATGGATCAGCCAATTAGATCATACAGAAATAGTCAATCCAGCGATTGAACCACTAGCCAGTCCCAGTCCTTTAGATAATAATAAAGCACCTATCAGTGAAAACGCATGGCTTGAATCCTTATTAGCAGAAGAAAAAGGCGAATCCACCCCCTACTCAGACGCTCCTAAAGATGACTCGAGCTTAGCAAAATTACTGACAGATATTGGTATCCCTGCCCAAGACAGCGCTAAAAAGGCGCAAGCAACGGCTACTAAAAAACAGCAGCATACCCCCTCTGCTGCTACTCGCACGCGCCCACTCATCGCCACCTTATTATGGACGCTTGGGAGTCTGGTGCTGATTTTATTATTATTTGTACAGTATATCTTTTTTAATATCAATACGTTAATAAAAAACCCAGAGTATAAAGCACAGTTGCAGACCATCTGCGAGATGACCGGCTGTCGTTTGCCGAGTGCCGATATCGACGCCTTTACGATTATGGATATATCCCATTCAGCCAGTAAAGTGAATGATAGTGCCACTTTTAGCGATATCAAAGCAGTCTTGGTGAATCAAAGCCCAGAATCACAGCTGCTTCCAAATATTAAGGTCAGTATTTATAAAGAAGAGACCTTAATTGGAGAGTTTATTGCTATGCCGGCAGATTACTTACTCAGCACCCAAGCACAACTGGCGGCTGAATATGATAAACCAGTCATGTTTACCCTGCCGCTGCCTGCCAAACAAATCAGCAACGTTGTCATGGAGACCCTTTATTAATCCTCGATTAAGCTGATTTATAATAAATTTAGGCTTGAGCGTATCCCTCAAAATTATAAAAGGATAGGATTTTATGGCAAATTATAGTCCCTCTTCTGCCCATCGTTTTGCCCAAGTTGCTGAGAGTACTATGGACTATCAAAGCACTGATAACTCTTTGCGCTTTCATGTGGAGCGCGTGGTACGGGAGTATTTTGCGACACTAGGCGATGAGATACCGACAGGTCTCTATGAGCTGATTGTAGAGCAAGTAGAGCGCCCTTTATTAACGGTCGTCCTTGAACAAACGCGCGGTAATCAAACCAGATGTGCACAAATTTTGGGGCTAAATCGCGGCACATTACGCAAAAAGCTTAAAGCTTATGATTTAATGTAAAAAGGATATTCTGTATTGGAGTTGCGCTATCAGTCCATCCAAACGTTATCCCGTATCGACAATGATTCACCAATCAAGATTATAACGGCTATGGCTGAGTGCGGTTTAAGCCGTCTATCCATAGCCATCACTCCCTTGCCAGACGGTTGCGTCAGGCTTTTTTATGGAATTTTTTATGGGCACCACACCACTTGCATTACTGTCAGTCTCAGATAAATCTGGTATTGTTGAATTTGCTCAAGGGCTGATTCAATCAGGCTTCGGCTTATTATCGACTGGCGGGACTTATCGCCTGCTCAAAGAGCATGATGTCGCCGTTACAGAAGTCTCCGACTATACTGGTTTTCCTGAAATGATGGATGGTCGCGTCAAAACCTTACATCCCAAAATTCATGGGGGTATCTTAGGTCGCCGCGGTACTGATGATGACATCATGAGCGCCCATGAGATTGACCGTATTGACTTGGTCGTGGTCAACCTTTATCCCTTTGCCGAAACCATTGCGCGCCCTGATGTGACTATGAATGAGGCTATCGAAAACATCGATATCGGTGGTCCTACCATGGTACGTGCCGCGGCAAAAAACCACGCTCATGTGGGTATCGTCACCGACCCTAGCGACTATCCCCGCGTCTTAACCGCTCTGGGTGATGGCACCACATTGACCAAGGCATTACGCTATGATTTGGCAGTGAAAGCCTTTGAGCATACCGCACAATATGATGGCATGATTGCTAACTTTTTGGGCAGCCGTGTGAACGATAACCAAGAGCCTGAAGTTTTTGCTCGTACCTTTAATCTGCAACTCGATAAAGTACAAGACTTGCGTTATGGCGAAAACCCACACCAAAAAGCCGCTTTTTATGTCGAAAGCCAAAGCAAGC
>DAIPIF010000209.1:1673-3737 GCA_036770925.1 Psychrobacter sp. | reverse complement strand
TGACGGCAGCATCATCGCCAGCTGCCGTGGTAATCTTTGGCGCTTTAAAGCAGCACGTATATTGGCAAAATTCGAGCGTGCGACCGGTATGGCGCTCAGTCGGGACTTGACGGTATTACTCAAAGTATCGGCAAGCTTCCATGCGCAGTACGGCTTTGCCTTAACTATCGAGGATATCGACCCCAGTTATACGTTAGGCGACTTGGCGCGGCAGTATGCGGTTATGGTCAATCGCTTGACTGGTGAGGGTCTGCTGACGCTTAATAGCCAGTTACCGACACCATTTGATATCGAGCATGTCATCGTTATTGCCCCTGAGAAGGCGGCAGGCTTGGGCGACTTTCGAGCCGATGCCGATAGACTGGCGCGCACTGGTGCTTGCCAGTTTCATTATCATCATGCTACCTTTCAGGGCAATCATGCGCCAAGCGAGATTCGCCAAGCCATAATCAGCGCTCAGCAGCACTTTTATGATACGTATCAGCGTTTGCCTGATTTATTGGTTATCATTCGTGGTGGCGGTGCTGTCGGTGATTTGGGTTATCTCAATGATTATGAGCTGGCGGCATTGGTTGCCGAGCAGCCCGTGCCCGTCTGGGTCGGTATCGGGCATGAGCGTGACCGCGTTATCTTGGATGAAGTGGCGCACACTAGCTTTGATACGCCCTCAAAGGTCATTGCCGCTATCAGCGCTCATTTAGCACAGCTGATTACCACAACGCTCGGCTATCAGGCGCAAATTAAGCAAGCCGCCAAACGGCAATTAAACACTGCTCAGCAACAAAGTATACGCCAATTAAGCCACATTCAAGCGCAAACTATCGGTCAGCTGACCGCCTTAAAAAAAGACAGTCATTTTGCGTGGCGCAGTATCCAACAAAGCGCCCAGCAACAAATTAAACACGCGCGTCAGCTCACTACAGACTCTCAAACCCAAATACAAACCCACGCTTATCAGCAATTACATAGCGCCCGCAATGACAGTGCCCGCTATCAAAAAACCATTTTCCAAACTGCGCAACAGCAAACCTTGCAAGCCCAGCGGCAAAGCACGCATCTTCGCGATATTGTTTTATTACAGCATCCTGCGCGGGTACTAAAGCAAGGCTATACCCTGCTTTATGATGAGTCAGCAAAACAGCTGTTAACCAGTTGCACCCAGCTGTCTCCTGCCCAAAGCATTCAAATCACCCTTAAAGATGGGCAAGCAACCGCGCAGATTTTGGATATTACAAGTACTGATATTCAAAGCACTGATATTATCTGACATTAAAAAATACTGACCTACTAAATATTGACCTACTATATTAAAGGACACGTTATGACCACTCCTATCACCACGCCGAGCCGCAAACGTAAAAAAGCTGCCCCAAAAACCTTTAAGGCAGCCTACGATATCCTAAAAACTAATGCGGCGCAATTACAGCAGCAAGATGAGCCAGACATTGATAATTTAATGACCACGGTAGAGGAGTCGATTGCCGCTTACCGCGTGTGCGAAACTCGTATCAATGCCGTACAGCAAGCCTTAGACGCCGCCTTTGCCGAGGATAAAACACAGCCTAGCGATAGCTAAGTCCGCGTTATTCAGGTGCATCAACCTCAAATACTTGGCGCAAGTAGGCAAGATAGGTATCATTATTAATCATGGTTTTGCCGGGGCTGTCCGATAGCTTAGCAACCGGCTGCCCATTACACTCCACCAATTTTAGGACGATATTTATCGGGGTAATACCCATATCGTTGGTTAAATTAGTGCCAATACCAAAACTGGTTCTGATTTGCGCTTTAAAATATTGATGTAAATCCCATGCTTTTTCTAAATCCAAGCCATCACTAAAGGTTAAAATCTTGGTTCGTGGGTCTATTTTTAGCTTTTTATAATGCGCAATCGCCTTATCACCCCAGAGATAAGGGTCGCCGCTATCATGACGCAGACCATCGAAAAGCTTGGCAAAGTACAAGTCAAAATCACGCAAAAACGCATCCATACCCACGACATCGGTCAAAGCAATACCCAAATCACCACGATATTCATGCACCCACGCTTCAAGCGCGGCTTTT
>DAIPIF010000209.1:0-1663 GCA_036770925.1 Psychrobacter sp. | reverse complement strand
TTGTGAATCACGCAAACGCACATCCAATGCCTGAAATGCCTGCATAAACTCATGCGCCATGGTGCCAATTGGGGTCATACCGAGCTTTTTTGCCAGATACACGTTAGAAGTACCGCTGACAATTTTGGGTTCAGCATGATGTAGGGTCTCAACCACATGCGCTTGCCACACCTTACTAAAGCGTCTGCGCGTACCAAAATCAGCCACAATAAATGGCGGTGTATTATGCTCATAGGGTGCTTGCTCTGCGGCATAGCGATGTAACAACGCCACTTTTTCATCCAAACGCCGCTGCCCTTCCTCCATGACGCTAGCATTTGATAAGGCATTAAAATATAGCTCATTGACGATAGCCAATACAAAGACCTCAAAGAACATCGCCTGAATCATCGGTCCTTCAATATCGATAAATAAACGACCTTTATTATCGGTACTGACGGTGATAAACCGCCGCTTGAGCTTAAACAACTCCAGATAATCCACAAAATCGGAGCGCATAAAGCGCAAACCGCGCAAGTACTCAAGCTCATCTTCTAAAAAGCGTAATTCACATAAGCTATCTAACTGCTGCTCAAGTGCCGCCTTGATATCGGCTAACGGATAGGCGGTATCATCGTTATTACGGCAACGAAAGCGGTAAACGCCATGAGTTTGTGGAAACTGATGCAACATCGCTTGTAGCATCGTAAACTTATACAAATCGTTATCGAGCAACGAGGTAATAATAGGGGCATAGCTAACGGTCATATCATAACCTTATACAAAAACAGGAAGTTAACATCGCCAAATAAGCAAACGATACCGATGATTTAAAAGTAGTTTCATGCTTATTTAACAATGAATGAATAACCACTTTGATAAAAAAAGCACTAGGCTATTAAGCTGCCGCAGCATTTATAGTCTCAGTCTAAAGAAAAAGCAGCATAAAAGCTATGCTCAAGCACCCTACCGCTTATTATTTTAATCACAAAAAGCCTAGCATCGAGGTGACACTAGGCTTGTTTATGACTGGATTTTTATCAACGTTACTTTTATTTTAAATTACTTTTTATAAGGATTTTCTATTAACCACTGCTGATTAATATTTTTAAGCTCAGCAAGCTCACCATCCATCACTTTTTTACTCATACCGGGGTTTTTCATAGATTCATAAGCAAAGAACATAATACCTAATGCTGTCCAGCCAAGAAATATCGACCATTCAAGAGCACTCAGTGCCGCGGGCATACCCGGCAGATAGAGCACAAATAAAAATAAACCGAGGGCAATCGCCACCATTCCGACGATTTTACCTTGCGGAATTCTAAAAGGACGGACCATTTCAGGCTCACGATAGCGCAGCACTAAGAAGGATAAGGCAACACAAGTATAAGCAATCACCACCCCAAAACCGCCCGCCGTCACAATCCATACCAGCATTTGCCGACCGAATAACGGTGCAAGTGTTGCTAAGCCCCCGATAAATAAGATGGCATTAATCGGAGTTTTATGTTTAGGATGCAGTTTACCTAAAAATGCCGGTAGCATATGAGTTTTGGACATCGCATACAGCAAGCGACTGCCGCCAATTAAGAACGCATTCCAACTCGACATAATACCTAGTACTCCGCCGATGACTAATAAAATCCCTGCCCACTTGCCTTGCCATGCATTGGTCATTGCG
>DAIPIF010000208.1:0-3744 GCA_036770925.1 Psychrobacter sp. | reverse complement strand
AGAAGTGCTAAAATAGCCGCTCAGCAGCCTATCGAGAGAACACGCCACAAAACACAGTAGCGGCATAAAGGGCAATATGGACGAGCCGTTCATCAATTGCCCACCCCTTTATGCCCTACTTGGTGATTTTGGCGCTATACTATAACGACAGTATATAGGCTCATCAGCATGCAACGATAACAACGCCCTTATAAAAATGCGGCGATAATCTATCGTGATAAAAACCCAGCTATCAGTTCTGTATAGGCTGGGCTTATTATTTTTAGCCCTTTATAAGTGAGGGTTAAGCTGGGCTTAAAACCCAGATTACTTATGATAATGACCCTGCATAATGTGGGTTGATTTACCCTAACCGCAGATTGTCTAATCTGTTACATTCACCGCTGAGTTGCTGGGCTGATATGGCGTAGCGCTGAGTTATGACTTACTGATTTCTTATGTCTTTAATTGCTTTTTTTGGTGCACTTGAGAGCGGTCTCATTTATGGTCTGGTGGCGCTCGGCGTACTCATCTCCTTTCGCACGCTTGATTTTCCTGACTTAACCGCTGACGGCAGCTTTCCGTTAGGCGGTGCCATCGCCGGTATCTCCATCGTTGCCGGTGTCAATCCTTGGCTCGCCTGCGTGTTTGGTATGCTTGCAGGGTCAGTGGCGGGTATTGTCACCGCGTGGCTGCATGTAAAGCTGGGTATTTTGCAATTACTTGCCAGTATTTTGGTGATGGTGGCACTATACTCAGTGAACTTGCGGATTATGGGCGCGCCCAATTTACCATTATTGGGTGAAACCACGGTCTTTAGCTCGCTGGTGACAGATGGCAATGGCTACTGGATGCGCTGCTTAATTATCGGCGCTGTGGTGCTAGTGGCAAAGCTGTTTTTGGATTGGTTTTATAATACCGAAACAGGGCTCTCCATGCGCGCAACAGGCTCAAACCTACGTATGGCACAAGCGCAAGGTATCAATACCTCATGGATGACCATCATAGGAATGGCAATCTCCAACGGCTTGATTGCCTTAGCCGGTGCGCTATTTGTACAAACCCAAGGCGGCGCGGATATCTCTATCGGTATCGGTACTATCGTGATTGGTTTGGCGGCGGTCATCATTGGTGAGACCATTATTCCCGCCAAGCGCATTTGGCTTATCACCTTAGCCGTTATCATCGGTGCGGTACTTTATAAGCTGTTTATTCAAGTGGCATTATCGAGTGATACCTTACGTAGTATTGGCTTTGGTCCGCAAGATTTGAACTTGATTACGGCGCTGTTAGTCGTGGCAGCGTTAGTGTTACCCAAAGCGAAGTCTAAGTTTTTAACGCGTAAAGTTCGGGCTTAGCCTTTATAAAAATAGCCAAAAGCTAACTGAGGAATCACGATTATGATGCAAGCTAAAGATTTGCGCTTGACCTTTAATCCGGGTACACCTATTGAAAACCCTGCGCTACGCGGTATCAATTTAAATATCGCTGACGGTGAATTTGTCACCGTTATCGGTACTAACGGCGCGGGTAAATCGACGTTTTTAAATGCGGTCAGTGGTACCACTCGCGTCGATAGCGGCTCTATCTTATTAAATGGGATTGATGTCACCAAAAAGAGTGCCCATCAACGCGCACATTGGGTTGCGCGGGTGTTTCAAGACCCGATGGCAGGCACTTGTGAGGCACTGACTATTGAAGAAAATATGGCGCTAGCCTACAAGCGCGGCGGTAAACGTCGGTTAAAATTTGCGCTCAATCAGCATAACCGTGAGCTATTTAAAGAAAGGCTGTCCGTACTGAAATTGGGTTTAGAGAACCGTTTAACCGACCGTATGGGACTGCTATCAGGCGGTCAACGCCAAGCGGTCAGCTTACTGATGGCATCGTTGCAGCCGTCCAAAATATTATTACTCGATGAGCATACCGCAGCGCTTGACCCCAAAACGGCGGCGTTTGTTTTAGAATTAACCGATAAAATCGTCACTGATAATAAGCTGACCACCATGATGGTCACCCACTCGATGCAGCAAGCATTAGCGCATGGCACCCGAACGGTGATGCTGCATCAAGGGCAAGTGGTGCTCGATGTGGCAGGTGAGACTCGTCAAGGTATGACCGTGCATGACTTGCTCGATATGTTTGAGCAAACTCGCGGCGAAAAAGTGGATGATGACAGCTTAATCTTGAGTTAACTGTCAAGAGGCAGCGTCGTTTTGTAGGACTAGGAAGTAATATGAGCCATAAAATAATCCGCAGTGCAGCCGTTCAACAGAAAATAATTAGCGTCGCTCAAGCACTTCAGCACGTAAAAAGCCATCACCATATTGTCACCGGTTTAGCCGCTAGCGAGGCTAAACTGTTTATGCAAAACCTGCATACTATCGCCGATAGCGTCGAAAACGTGACTATTACCAACTGCTTATCGCTTTATCAGCACCGTTTTTTGGATAACCAATACAAAAAATCCTTCCATATTGATAGCCTGTTTTTTTCGCAGCCGATGCGGCACGCACGCAAACAGGGCAATGTTAATTTTGTACCTAATCATTTGCATTTAGCAGGCACGGATAGACTGAAACATATCAGCCCTGATATTTATGTCGGTTGCGCCACCCCGCCAGATAAGCATGGTTTTATGTCGTTATCCTTATCGAACACTTATGAAAAACAAATGATAGCCGCCGCCAAAGTGGTTATTTTGGAGATTAACCCTAATTATCCTAGAACCTTTGGCGATGTTGAAATTCATATCGATGAGGTTGATTATTTAATTGAAGCTGATTATGCCGTGCCAGTATTGCCTGAGGTTGCACCCAATGAAAAAGATTTAAAAATCGGGGCGCTTATCGCTCAACAGGTGAATGACGGTGATACGATCCAACTGGGTATTGGTGGTATTCCAAATGCGGTCGCTACTTGTCTGATGGATAAAAAAGATTTGGGGGTGCATACTGAAATGCTAACCTCAGGTATGCTAGATTTAATCGAGAAAGGCGTGATTACTGGCAAGAAAAAGTCGCTGCACAAGGGCAAGCTCGTGTTTTCTTTTGCGCTGGGCAATAAGCGCCTTTATGACTATTTGGACGATAACCCTGCAGTGAGCGTGCTCAGCGGCGCTTACGTCATTGACCCTTATGTGATTAGCCAAAATGATAATATGGTCTCCATTAATACGGCTATAGAAGTGGATTTGACAGGGCAAGTGAGCTCTGAATCTATTGGTCATGTGCAGTTTAGTGGTTCAGGAGGTCAAGCGGATACGGCTTTGGGCGCGCAAATGGCAAAAAACGGCAGAAGTATCATCGCTCTGTATTCAACCGCCATGGTCAAAGATGAACAAGGGCATTATGTAGAGACCTCAAAAATCGTCACTACCCTAAAACGCGGTGCCATTGTTACTTTATCACGCAATAATATCGATATGATTGCCACTGAATACGGCATAGTCAGCTTGCAGGGCACCAGTATTAAAGAGCGTGTCGAGCGTCTCATCGCCATCGCCCATCCTAAATTTCGAGAGGCGCTACGCCAAGAAGCGCGTGACGTTGGGATTTTAATCGACAACAGATAGACAACAAGGGCTAATTAAACCGCTTACAACTAGACCTCTTGTAACAGTACCAATTTCTGAATTAATTCACTGACATGCTGCGCCTGCATCTTTTTCATCACTTGCGCTCGGTGCACCTCAACGGTACGCACGGAGACGTCTAAATGGTCAGCGATAATTTTATTTAAATTGCCTTGCATCAGCTCGTTAGC
>DAIPIF010000207.1:0-3767 GCA_036770925.1 Psychrobacter sp. | reverse complement strand
TTATTGGATGGCAGCGGCGGCAGTATTCCATATAACTACACTGTTAGACCGGCCGCTGTTGGTGGTACTAATATCGGTGGTTCAGCTGGTCATAAAAACGCTATTGGATTGGAGCTATATGTGACTAACGGCAACAACTCGCATTACATAAATGACGGCGATCTAGGTGATATTAAAAACGCGCCTTTAGGATCTCGCATTTGGAGTAGTGGCGATAGCAGAGCCTTACCAATGGAGGCGTATATACCGCATAGCTACAAAAGGGTGGCGACTTGCTCATTACCATTAAGTTCGGCCGTTGGTAATATCCGCAGCTTTTTACTGCTAAGTAGCATGGGGATATGGCAGATTCGATATGGTAGCGTGGCTGATGATAGCCCGATCTTTAAGACGGCAAAAGACACCGTAACCATGCCGTTTGAATTTAGCTGGGGCAGATATGAGGGCGATCTATAACCCATTGGCACACCCCGCCAGCCTATAAATCGAAAAAGCCTATACTGGTAAAATAGTATGGGTTTTTTAATAGGATTAATTATGATTGAGAGTAAAACATTAGGATCCGCCGTCGGCATTCAGTACCAAGGCGTGATCGACAAGTCCGAGGGTACCGATTTACCGTCATTGGCCAATGGCGTGATCGTTGGTAAGTTTAAGCGCGGGCGTATGGATAAACCGTTTAAAGTCACAGCCAAAAACTATCAGGCGCTACTTGGCCGTGATCCGTCTAATCCAAATTACTTGGCAGTAGAAGACGCGTTTAAGCGTGGCGTGAGTGAAATTAGTATTTTGCGAACGGGCGGCGCTGGCGCTAGTGGGTGCAAGATCATACCTAGTGCGTGGTCAAACCCCATTACCTTTGCAATGGTAAACAAGCCTACCGGTAATGGCGGCATACAAGTTAATTTTGGTGTTTCAGGTTTTGCCAATAGTAATTCCATGAGTGGTACTTGGGTTAATTTGGCAGACAAGAGTACGATTGAGGAGTTTTTTGCGGATTTTAACGAGAGCCTTTCTTGGGATGCGTATTATGAGCTAGAAGTAAAAAGCAATGATGATGGTTCAGTATTGATACGCGTAGTGCCTAATAAAAAAAATGGCGGCGCATCCATTAGTCCTGATGCTAAAAACGTCGTTTATGCTATGGGTAAGGCCGCCAATTTTTACATTTACGATAGCAGTAACATAGGTAATAACGCCGAGGCGCAGCTATACCTAGCGAACGCTTTTACCGACGATGCTGTTATATTCTCATCGTGTGAGTACAAGCCGGATGACGGATTTATACCAACTTAACCCGCCGGAACACTGTTAAAAAAGACAACCGATCCAAGCCTATACTGGTTCTATATAAACTCAGTATAGGCTTTTTATTATGATTGAATCGAATATTTTAGGCGCGGCCGCTGGCATTCAGTACCAAGGCGTTATCGATAAATCAGAGGGCACCGTCTTGCCAGCGCTAAGTAACGGCGTGATTATTGGCCGGTTTAAGCGGGGCTATACCGGTAAGGTTTTTACCGTTACCGCCAATAGTTATAAAACGGTATTAGGGCATGATCCATCCAATCCTAGTTATATGGCCGTGGTAGATCTTTTTAGCCGTGGCGTGAGTGAGGTTAGCGTTTGCAGAGTCGGCGCGACCGTTCAACCACCGCCGCCGATAAACTATGAGGGCGCGGACGATAAAGTCACTACAGTTATTAGTAAGGATGTTAAGCATGAGGCTATTGGTAATGCGCTAGATGACTTGTTTGGCAAAAGAGATAGTAGTGGCTATAGGATATATGAGGGTAAACTTGGGTATTATTACAGCCCTAAGTACACGGTATATGGCGAAAACTCAACTACTGGCAGAGAAACCTTGCAAGCGGCCGCCGAGTTTGGATGTAGAAATTACGGAGGCATTAAGGACGCGCCAACCATGGATTACAGCTTAAACAGAGGCGGCGTGCAATGCGTTGGTGGGGGCAGAAGAATTGATTATAAACCTGATACATCAACATACCTGAGGACTACGGCCATAAAAACGATAACCGACCATATTATCAAAAAGGCACAGGATGGTGATAAAGTAAGTCAAGATTTTGTGAGACAAGCCACGACCACATAAGCTATGGAACACCCCTAAAAGCCTAAAGCTAACCTTGCCTATACTGATGTAATACCAACACAGTATAGGCATTTTATTATGATTGAATCGAATATTTTAGGCGCGGCCGTCGGTATTCAATACCAAGGCGTGATCGACAAGTCCGAGGGCACCGACTTACCCTCATTGGCCAATGGCGTGATCGTTGGTAAATTCAAACGCGGGCGTATGGATAAACCGTTTAAAGTGACGGCCGCCAACTATCAAGCGCTACTTGGCCGCGATCCATCAAACCCTAGTTATCTTGCCGTTGAGGATGCGTTCAAGCGCGGCGTGAGTGAGGTTAGTATTTTGCGCGTTGGCAAGACTGGCGGCGGTGAGCTACCGCTATCATGCACACCGACCGATTTAGAATTTAGTCATTACTTGCTAAGTGGCGATGACCCGCCGAGCTTTGATGACGGCGCGCATGGCCGCTTTCGTACTGATAGCGGGGCTTGGGTGGATTATGAAAGCGCTGGCGGCTATTGGCTTGAGATTTTAAGCGAGTTCATAGGCAAAATACCTATTGTGGATAGTAGTTATAAGGAATCAAGTCAAGCGCTACCTTTTCATTTTGTACCTGATAAATGGACGGGCGGCTACCTTGCTGGCTCGCCCGATATAGATAGGGAGAGCTTTGAGTACGAAAGGCCTAATGAGGGCGGTTGGGGTGCAGTTATACCGGAAAACAGTGTTGCAGATATAAAGCCCGCTACCATTGAATTTGCAACATCAAGCGGCCGCGGCGTCGATATTGTGGCTGTCATGTTGGGCGGCAGTAAAACCGCGACCGCTTGTGCTTATTCTAACTGGGGAGATGTAGTACCAGAATATACCGGTTAAGCCATGGAACACCCCTAAAAGCCTAAAGCAAACCTTGCCTATACTGATGTGATACCAACACAGTATAGGCATTTTATTATGAGCGCTCAGACCTTTTATTTAAGCATCCTTGCGTCATCCATGACGCTATCAGAATCCAGCAATCCCGCAGCGCTGGCAAGTATCGAATTTAACACGGAATATGCCTTTGATGAAAACGTCGTTGCTAAGGTAATGGTGGTTGATGAAAAGACCACGACTACTGATGAAGATCCGCTAAGCAACTTTGTTTTTAAGATCACGTTTGCTGATCGCATTGATGGCAGCATCCTAACGCAATTAACCGGCCGTTTATACACTGGCGGCGGCGTTGAAGCGCTGGAAGAAAACCACGCCGATAATTTTGGTTATATCACAAGCAAGCTGGACTTTTACGGCGCGCTTGATAGTCAGTATGACTTCTTTGAATCGGTTGTCACTCAGTACGCGCCAGCCAAAAAGACAGAGATTGCGTCAGCACTTGAAGCAAACGGCGTTTTAAATCAGATGGGCGCTTATCGTCTTAAAGAGCAAGTGCTAGACGTGCCGGCCACTACCGTTAGCGATATTACGCCATTAGAGCTTAAAAACTCACTGCTAGATATGCGCGATCGTCCGCGTTACATCGCATCTTGTGAGATTGGCAGCCTACCGCATATCGAAGCTATGGTTGAGGTGATGGGTAAGCTGAATTGTCACGTATTGCTTGATATTGGCGAGATCACCGACTGGGAATCGGCCGTAGCTTTAACTGAATCAATCAGTGTTGACG
>DAIPIF010000206.1:0-3820 GCA_036770925.1 Psychrobacter sp. | reverse complement strand
CTATATTCTACCATTGAGTGAATGATACTTTGTGGATGAATCACCACATTTATCTGACTCTCAGGCAAATCAAATAAATGACAGGCTTCAATCAGCTCAAGCCCTTTATTCATCATCGTCGCTGAGTCGACGGATATCTTTTGACCCATGGACCAATTCGGATGCTTGATGGCTTCAGCGACCCCTGCTTGCTGCATCTGCGTAAAGGACTGCTGTAAAAAAGGACCACCCGATGCCGTCAGCCACAGTTTGCGTACCCCGTGGCAGCGATTATGAATCTGGCGGCTGTCTTGTTGAATACTGGCAGGCAAACACTGAAATATCGCATTATGCTCTGAGTCTATCGGTAGCAAGGTCGCCTGATGGGTTTTTGCCGCCTCTATCATCACCTGCCCCGCCATCACTAGCGCCTCTTTATTGGCAAGCAAAATACGCTTACCGGCGCGAGCAGCAGCTAAGGTAGAAGGCAATCCTGCCGCGCCTACTATGGCGGCGACAACGGTATCGGTTTGCGTATCGGTCGCGATATCTATCAGCCCTTGCGAGCCGCCGACCACATCGATAGTCAGACCCACATCCTTTAGACGCTGAGCAAAATTATCCACGTCTGCTGTTGGCACGCTCACTCGTGCAGGCTTAAACTGCTGACATAAAGCCAATAATTTATCTAAGCGCTGATGACCTGATAAGGCATAAACCTCATAATCTTGTGGATGCGCTTGTAGGATTGCCAACGTGCTATCGCCAATCGAGCCTGTTGCACCTAGTACCGCAATGCGTTGCCTCATAATCACCCACTATTTATTAAAAAGTAAACCTGATATTCAAACTAAATTCATCAACAACAACATTTAGACCACGATTAAACCCAACTGCTGCAAACCCCAAAACCCAAGCGCAAATATAGGTGTGGCGGATAATAGCGAATCAATACGATCTAAAATACCGCCATGCCCTGGTAATATCGTGCCAGAATCCTTGACATTGGCACGGCGCTTGAGCATCGACTCAAACAAATCGCCCAATACCGACGCCAAAATCGTCAATGCGGATAACGCCACAAAAGCAATTAGGGCGCTGCCAGTCAATTGCAGTTTAAACACACTAATGGCAATGACTAATAATAAACCCGTCACCAAACCACCTGCCAGCCCTTCCATGCTTTTATTGGGTGAGACATTGGGTGCCATTTTGCGCCGACCCAGCTTACGCCCCACAAAGTAGGCACCACTATCCGCGCACCAGACCATTGAGAACACATAAAGCAGCCACCATGGCGACAATTGCCACAAGTAGAACATCGCGGTAATGGCAGCGGTCAAAATAACCACGCCCATCAGCGCCAGTTGACGCCCATACCAATTAGTATGCGTTGGGAACTTGCTCACCCAAGACAGCGCCATGAGCCATATGATAAAGGAGACCGCCCACCACACCACCCATGTCACCTCTAGCATCAATGACGCCAGCGTCACCATTAACACCAATAACACAAAAACCACGGGTTGCCGCCATTTCGGCATCAACTTTGTCCACTCATGGGCAGCAATGGTGACACCAACGGCTAATAATGGCGCAAAAAGGATCGGCGTTTGACTGGCAAAAAGCGCAATACCAACGATAATAATAAGAACAATTGCTGTTTTAATCCGTTGCCACATACTCATCAGGCCTTATAATTTTAGTAATAAAAACGCGCAATAAAAATATATAATGAGATATTATAGCAGTTAATCCAACCACATTAATGCCTAGGACGCAGGCGCTTCGATTTGCTCACTGGTTTTGCCAAAGCGGCGCTGACGCTGCGCAAAATCGCGCATCATAGCTGCCAACTCCTCTGCCTGAAAGTCCGGCCACAAAGTGGGGGTAAAAAATAGCTCCGCATAAGCCGATTGCCACAATAAAAAGTTGGACAAGCGATACTCCCCGCCAGTGCGAATCAGCATATCGACCGCAGGCACGTCACTTAATTGTACCTGTTGACCCAAGCTTTCTGTATTAATATCATCAAGTGCCATGTCACCATCAAGCACTTGCTGTGCCAACTGTTTGGCGGCATGAGCAATATCCCATTGACCACCATAACTGATAGCAATGACTAACGTCATCGCGGTAAAATGCGCGGTTTTTGCTTCAGCATCGAGCATTAAATGCTGCAAATCATCCGATAGCTGACTGCGATCACCGATAAAACGCAAACGGATATGATGCGCTTGCATACGCGGCAATTGCTCATTGATGGTCAGCATTAATAAATGCATCAGCAACGTCACCTCAGCAGCAGGACGTTGCCAGTTCTCGCTTGAAAAGGCAAATACCGTCAATACCTGCACCCCCACTTCACGGCAGTATTCAACGATAGGGTCTAAGGCATCTTTGCCTGCGATATGACCCTCGCCTTTACCGAGTCCATGGGCTTTGCCATAACGATTATTGCCATCCATGATAATAGCGATGTGTTGAGGGAGAAGGGTGGGTGCTAAAGGAGTGGATATAGACATGGGCTAGACTACTTGTTAGGAGGATAGATGAATCATACGCGCTCTTTATCAATTAAAAAGCCTGACCTCTAAAATTCATAAACTTATCACAAATCAGTGATTATTTGAGGGTATAAACTCACAACGGCTGCTATTGGTTGCCATGCATGACTGGCTCTTCATCAATCAATGGCGCGCAAACAGCCACAACAGACAACCCGCATTTTACTCTGCTAACGTTGGTTATCTGTTGCATACACCCTTAATGACATTATTAGTGACATTATTAATTACGGATTAACAAAGCGCAGATGCGCCTTAAACTTCCATCAAATCGGCTTCTTTTTTGGTCAGTCTGCTATCGATAGTTTCGATATATTTGTCGGTAATTTTTTGGATATCGTCACTGGCGCGGCGCTCATCATCTTCTGAGATCTCTTTTTCTTTGGCAAGCTCTTTGATATCGTTCATCATATCGCGGCGTACGTTACGGATAGAGACTCGGCTGTTTTCGGCCTCACCCCGTGCCAGTTTTTGCATATCGCGGCGCGTCTCTTCGGTTAATGCTGGCATCGGCACACGAATAACGTCGGCAGTCATCGGATTGAGCCCTAAATCTGCTTCACGAATGGCTTTATCGATGGCTTGTACCATAGTACGGTCAAACGGCTGTACGAGTAAGGTACGTGAATCTTCTACGTTAACGCTAGCCACTTGGTTCAAAGGTGTATCTGAGCCATAATAGCTGACCATCACCCCTGATAACATCCCAGGATGCGCCCGCCCCGTACGTACTTTACTAAAAGTGCTCTCAAGCGCTTCTAGGGTTTTTTGCATGCGTGCTTCGCCGTCTTGCTTAATCTCTTTAATCATCATAAATCCTTATATATCGCGAGCGATACGTTATTATTGGTTGCTAAATAGTTAACTGCTAAATGAACAGTGAATAGTTTTAATGATAAACACGAGTGCCTTCATTTTCGCCCATCACAACATTTAATAAGGCATTGGGTTTGGTCATATCAAAGACTTGCAGCGGTACATTATGCTCACGGCATAAGGCAATAGCGGTCAAATCCATCACGCCAAGCTTTTGCTCAAGCACCTCATCAAAGGTCAAACCGTCATATTTAACCGCATCATCATGCAAGCTTGGGTCTTTATCATAAACGCCATCGACTTTGGTGGCTTTTAGTATCAAACCGGCTTCAATCTCAATGCCGCGCAAACACGCGGCGGTGTCGGTGGTAAAGAACGGATTACCCGTGCCTGCGACAAAAATACACACTTCGCCATTTTTCAGATAACGAATGGCATTACGGCTGCTATAGCTCTCG
>DAIPIF010000205.1:0-3832 GCA_036770925.1 Psychrobacter sp. | reverse complement strand
ATCTTAATCATAAAACCTATTAAATAATTATGCCCGCAATACCGTATAAACCGGCACTGGAAACGTGCCATGCAAATCGACCAAATCCAATAGTACCAGCGCCCCAACTACCGTGTGCTCAGCAGATTTACACAGCTCATAAGCAGTGGTTAAAGTCCCGCCAGTGGCTAAGATATCATCGACCAATAACACCCGCTCAGGCGGCAGATTATTTTGCATCTCCAGCATATCTTTACCATACTCCAGCGCATAGGCTTTATTGGCGACCGGAGGCGGCAGTTTACCCGGTTTACGTAGCAATATCATACCTTTACCCAGTCTGCCTGCCAGCAAGCTTGCAAACACAAAGCCGCGCGCCTCAACTGCACCTAAGCAGTCAACCTCATCCATCAAGCCTTCGGGCAATACCGCTAATAGCGCATCAATAACCGCATTGATATGGTGACGCAGAAGCGGTGTAATATCATAAAAATCAATGCCCGCTTTTGGGAAATCAGGCACCGTACGAATCACTTGCCAAAACGCATGATCGGTGTTGAGCGCATTGGACGCATCAGATATAGTATTGGCTTGCTTGGCGGCAGCAGTTACGCTCATAATAACCCTTAATTGATATCATCACTTAAATAGTGCTTTAAAATGATTTAAGTAGTGCTTTAAATGACCATGTCGATGACCATTTAAATAAAGCCAGTGCTCATAACTGTTGTAATACTAGAGAGTCACTGTAGCTTAACACCTACAAAATCGCAGCGTTATCATAGCATAACTGGCTTTATTTAGGGGCATCTGCGCGCATAAACACCGTCCGTTATCGGTAATAAATTTTGACAAGCACTTGATAAATGCTTACTTATCTCAATATACAAGTGTAAACTTAACGACGCAAACCATGATAGTTATATGCTAAACTGACTGCGTTTTTAAGGCATTAAAACACAGACTAAAAATAGCCTGTAAAATTGCTAATAATGAATAGGAAGATGTATGAAACGTTATGAATGTATTGTCTGTGGCTGGATTTATGATGAAGCCCTTGGCTGCCCTGAAGAAGGCATCGCCCCTGGCACTAAATGGGATGATATTCCTGAAGATTGGATTTGCCCTGAGTGCGGCGTGGGTAAGCTTGACTTTGAGATGACAGAGCTGTAGATCGACCCAACGCTAAATAGGAAATCTCATGACCCATTCAAATTATCCCACATATGCAAAGCAAGTAAGCGATGCGAAGGCAACGTTAAAGAACAGTGCTGTCAATTATCCAAGCCCAGCGTGGCAAAAGTTTGGCGAGCATAACTGGCAACAGTCTGACTTGAGTGAGCATCTATGTCAGGCGATGATAGATATCGGTGATGGTATCGAGCTGTGTGTTGAGGCGGGTGGTAATCCCGATAACCCACCCTTATTGATGATAATGGGGCTCGGCTCACAGATGATATTTTGGCCTGAAGGCTTTATTAAACGGCTGATTGATGCCGGATTTTTTATCATCCGTTTTGACAATCGTGATATTGGCATGTCCTCCAAAGTTCAAATTGATGGTCTACCGCCCGTTAATCAGCTAAAAATGATGTTGCGTTTGCAGACTGGTTTATCGAATAAAAGCCAACAAGTGGCGTACAATCTTACCGATATGGCTGAAGATACCGTGCGCTTAATTAAGGCGTTACATCTACGCAGCACCCATTTATTGGGGGCTTCTATGGGCGGCATGATTGCCCAAATTGTCGCGGCGCGTTATCCTAGTTTGGTTAAGCGTCTGGCGCTGATGTTTACCACGACCAATCGCGCCTTTTTAAAGCCGCCCAGACCTAAGCAGTTATATACCTTAATCAACCGTCCTGAGAGTCATTCTGAGCGTGATATCGTGCGCCATAGCGTCTGGTTTATGAAGACTGTCGGCACACCGGGGCATGTGAATGTGCGGACGGTGCGTGAGATTGCCAAATTACGCTATCAGCGCAACTTTCATCCGCTAGGCACCGTGCAGCAACTGAGTGCTATCTTAGCATCAGGCTCTATCAGCCGTTTTAGTAAGCAAGTTAAAGCGCCGACCATCGTCATTCATGGTAGCGCCGATGGCTTATTGCCGCCCTCTCAAGGTCGAGTGGTTGCCAAAACTATTCCCAATGCCACCTTTCATTTGATTGAAGGGATGGCGCATGATATTCCCACTTACTATCAGCCTTATTTGGTCAGTTTGATTCGTACTCATTTATTAGGCTAAAATGCCGCTAAGATAAGTAAAAAGCCATATTATTCCCGTTAGAATACCTATGGCTTTTTGCTATATATTTACGTTAAAAGCAGTCTAATCACAGCCGATAGGTTGCCCCGTTTTATCAATACAAAGCTTGTCACCATTATCAGCGGTGCTCACCCATGCTTTGCCATTATTAAATATAAAGGCAGAGTGCTTCTGCGCCTGATAAATACCGCTGATACTGTCCGCATCCTCAGCGCTGTCACTGGGACTAAAGTCATCGAGCTGAAACGGAATCACCAAATCGCCGCCTAAGTTTAAAAATCCCCACTTATCATCAATACGTACCCCTGCCAATCCTTCAGAGAAAGGTCGCACTTCATCAAAAGAATAGGTAATCATGATGACATTTTGCTCATCAACAAAGCCCCATTTGCCATCTTGCTGACTGGCTTGCAGGGTCGTAAAAGTCGCGGCGGGTTTGGCGAGCGGTGCGGGCGCTTTTGGGCTATTCTGGGTTAAGTAGTCGGTTTTTGCGCTACTATTTTTTGTACTGCTATTATTTGTAGCGCTATTTTTTGGGAGACTGTCTTTAGTATCTTTGATACTATTGCCGTTTTTATCCAGCCAACCGTTGCTATTATTTTTGCGTATTTTTGCTCTACCGCCGCGGTAGTCTTCAATATCAGTAATGGCGGCTGAAAAAGGTACTATGATTTGATTATTGGTGTCAATAACCCCGTACTCAGCGCCTCTTTTTACCACGATACGACCTTCTGAGACCGCACGCGCCCAGTTTTTACCGCCGCTCACCCTATCATAAATAGGCGGAATGACCTCACGACCTTGCATATTGATATAACCCACATGGCTATTACGCAATACCGGTATTAAACCGCTAGCCATTTTATCAGCATCAACCTGCTGATAGCGCAATAAGTCTATGACCACTTTGCCATTTTTATCAATCAAAGCGACTGGAGCACCAAAGTCTTTTATCGCCAAAAAATAGTCACTATGACTGGTGCAAGAGACGTTTTTATAATAGCTTTTCGGTACTTTACAGCTCGCCGCTTGTGCCGCTGACATGCTAAATATAAGCAGAATAAATAGACTGGCGACGATATGAAGGTTTAAATAGAGCATCCTAGATACCCGATAATGAAAAATCAGCCGCGTTTTGGGAGCGCTTTGAGACATAAGAGAACCTGAAGTAAGTGTTTATCTGGTACTGAAAGTATAAGCTACTGACCATAACATTTTTTAACTCAACTGATGGTATTTCGTAGTGGTGATAAACCCTTTATGACGGGAATTTTGATAGGCTTCTATCATTTTATATGCTTTTTAGCCTAGTTAGTTTTAATAAATGGGCGTATCTGTATGTCATTTAGCCATAAAAGAGAGTCGTTATGAGTGATAAAGCGGCACGTTCAGCATCCATAGGGCTGGTGATTGGGTGTGTTATTTTTGGTTTAGGTAGCCTGATTGTCGCACATGTGGCTATCGGCGGTTGGGCGATGTCGTTTTGGCGGCTGGCTATTTCAGGCGTGCTATTTGCATTATTGGCAAAATTTACAGGACAACGCCTGCCACGCTCACGCCGCGCTATCGTTTATGGCTTATTAT
>DAIPIF010000204.1:0-3834 GCA_036770925.1 Psychrobacter sp. | reverse complement strand
AATTCTAAATTGACTTCCTCTAAGCGTTCTTGCTTACCATCGAAGTCAAAGATACCTCCGTAAGTCCTGTCCACGCTCGGTTAAGTCTTTGATTTTTTCTTGATAAGGATTGATTTCCATAAATTTTCCTAAGGATTATTACGATAAAGGGATGATTGTTTATGATGACTATTTATAGCGGTAATCAATAAAAGGCGGCAAATAAAGTGCGACCTACCGCGCTATTTTAAACGAGATTCATAGTCAATGTTGCTCTAAATTGACCAATCCTCAACTGCCCAGCGATGCGCTAAAGCATGCGCATGCAGCGCATCATCAGGCGACACACAAACCGGCACATCCGCCCATTGTAATAGCGGCAAGTCGTTTTTGGAGTCAGAGTATGCATAGGTTTTATCAAAGCTAATACCAGCCGCTTTTTGCTTAGCGAGCCATTTATTTAAATGATAAATTTTACCATCTTTAAAATTAGGTTTATCCGCTAACTGTCCGGTATAACGCTCATTTTTTATCTCAAGCGGCGTGGCGAGTACATTGGCGTCCTCGATACCGAAACGCTCGGCAATGGCTGACACCACAAAGTCATTGGTGGCGGAGATAATCACCACATCATGCCCAAGCTCTAAATGCTCCTTCAATACAGTGATGGCTTTTGGGCGCATGTGCGGCTCGATTTCATACTTGACATAATCTTCACGCAGGTCATGCAAACGCGCCAGCGGCAAGGTGGTCAAAAACTGCGCCACAAACTCATTATATTCCGTCGCATCGAGCGTGCCTGCGATATATTGCTCATAAAAATCTTGGTTAGCGGTGCGGTACTCGGCTTCATCAACCAGACCATGTTTGACAATATACTCACCCCATAAATAATCGCTATCGACATCCAATAAGGTATGGTCTAAATCAAATAGGGCTAAAGTGGAAGGGGTCGATGACAAATCGTTAGCGGGCGTACTCATAGGATAATACTCATTGATAATAAAAAAGGATTAAAGAATAAATAGTGCTTAATACTACATTGAGGGCGACCGTAGCTTTTACTTATTCAGGTTGCTCAATAGCAATCAGACCACTTTTGAACTTTTGGCAACGCGCGGCATAATGTAGCGCGGACTGCTTGAGCATTGCCGCTTGCGCATCGGTTAAGGTTTTGACGACTTTGGCAGGCGCGCCCATCACCAGTGAGTTATCAGGAATCTCTTTGCCTTCAGTCACTAAAGCTTTGGCGCCGATGATACAGTTTTTGCCGATTTTAGCATTATTAAGTACCACCGCACCGATACCAATTAGGCTATTATCACCGACCTCGCAGCCGTGCAACATCGCTAAATGTCCAATGGTCACATAATTACCAATCTTCACCTCAATACCGGCATCAGTATGGATGACGCTGTTCTCTTGGACGTTGCTATAATCACCAATGTGAATGCGCTCATTATCGCCGCGAATCACCGCGCCAAACCAGACGCTGGCTTGATGACCCAAATACACATCACCGATAACTTGGGCGCTATCGGCAACCCAACCTTTAAAGGGAATGGCAAACTGTGGGGTTTTTTCTAAATATTGATAAATCATAATCTGTCCTTAGTTATTTATTTTGAGTGCTTTAATGGTCTAGCAAGTGCGTTATCTGGCGGTTTGGCTGGTCAGCATGACTCACAATTCACTGTTCACGGTTTTAAAATTCAACGTTCACGGTTTTAAATAGACATAGCTATCATGAAATAGACGACTGGCTTTATAGTATAATGGCTTAAAAATACTTATGCGACCTTTTAGGAACCCGCCAATAATGGGCAAAAAACATCTATCCCTACTGCTTATCTCAAGTAGCCTCCTCAGTGGCATTCCGACTCATGCAGCGCACGCCGATAGCGAGAGAGCCGGAGATATTATCGCTTTTGCTATTCCTGCCATTGCCTACGGTAGCACTTATTATAAAGACGATAAAGCGGGGCGTCAGCAGTTTTATTATGCCTTTGGGGCGAATGTGGCGAGCACTTATGCGCTAAAAACCATCATTGATAAACAGCGTCCTGATGGCAGTGATGCTAATTCCTTTCCATCTGGTCATACCTCGATAGCCTTTCAAGGAGCGAGCTTTATTCATAAGCGCTATGGATTAGAATACAGCATTCCGGCTTATATTGGGGCAGGATTTGTCGGATATAGCCGAGTGCAAGCCGACAAACATGATGTAGTCGATGTACTAGCAGGAGCGGCATTAGGTATCGCCAGTAGTCACTATCTCACAAAAAGCTATGACGAGCAGCTACACATTGCCACAACTTTAGCGCCTGACTATTATGGCGTGTCGGTACATTATCAGTTTTAATAACGACTCTTGTCTTAAGGGTGTAGCCCTTACGGTAAAATTCTAGTATAATGCGCAAAATCTGTGCCAAAGCGAGCGGACATGATGCAACTTCCTAATTCACTACCCTGTGATTTTGTTGTTGTCATTGATGATGTCTTCTCGCTTTTTTGTGGCAATTTTTTGTCTATGGGACTTTTATCTTGCTCATTTATCAGCAACTATAGCGCTATAAATAGTCTTAATCAGCCAGAAAAGCGCGCCACAAACCATCAGGGCACTCACCAATAACAGCGGAGGCAACCCTTGAATTCATCGACAGAAGTACAAGCAATTTTGGCACTAGCGGATGGGACAATTTTTCGTGGTGTGAGTATCGGTAGTGCAGGTCACCGTGTCGGTGAAGTGGTTTTTAACACTGCGATGACAGGCTATCAAGAAATCATCACCGACCCAAGCTATGCCCGCCAATTGGTCACCTTAACTTATCCGCATATCGGTAATACGGGCACCAATGCTGAGGACGCTGAATCGGGTAATATCCAGATAAAACAACAAGTTTGGGCAGAAGGCTTAATCATTCGTGATGCCACCCTCGTGACTTCCAACTTCCGCAATACCGAGTCTTTGGTCGATTATCTCAAGCGTAACGACACCGTTGCTATCGCTGAGATTGATACCCGTCAGCTCACGCGTTTATTACGCGATAAAGGCGTACAAAATGGCTGTATTATGACCGCATCAGATGGCGAAACCATCAGCGCGGATGACGAGCAATACGCCATTAAACAGGCACAAGACTTTGCGGGTCTCAAAGGTATGGATTTGGCAAAAGAGTGCTCGCATCCAGACGGCTTTGAGTGGACAGCAGGGACGTGGGAATTATCCGACACCTTACTCAACCGTGATGTGGCGAGCAGCAATGAAAGCGGTACGGGCGGCTTTTTTAAACAATTAGGCACCCATATTGAAGCAAAATTCAAGGTCGTCGCGTATGACTTTGGGGTCAAAACCAACTTGCTGCGCTTATTAGTCGATAGAGGCTGCCACGTAACGGTCGTACCTGCACAAACACCGATTAAAGAAGTGCTGGCGATGAATCCAGACGGTATCTTTTTATCCAATGGTCCCGGCGACCCCGCCACTTGTGATTATGCCATTGACAACGTGCGCCATATCATTGAGCAGACCGATATGCCGACCTTTGGTATCTGCTTGGGTCATCAAATTATCGCCCTTGCCAGCGGTGCTCAAACCATCAAAATGAAAACAGGGCACCACGGCGCTAACCATCCGGTACAAGATTTGGCGACAGGCAAGGTGATGATTACCAGTCAAAACCACGGTTTTGCCGTTGATGAAGACACCTTACCTGAGCACGTTAAATCAACCCATCGCTCATTATTTGATGGGACGAATCAAGGTATAGAGCTGACCCATAAGCCGGTATTTAGCTTCCAAGGGCATCCTGAAGCCAGCCCTGGTCCGCATGAAGCGGCGGCATTGTTTGATAA
>DAIPIF010000203.1:0-3845 GCA_036770925.1 Psychrobacter sp. | reverse complement strand
GGGTACACTTTAAGTTTTTAGAGCCATACTGCCTATTATGTGCTTTAATTGAGCGCGAGAATGAGTACTTTGTTTTTTATAACACTGCCCCTATAAAAACCTTAGTGTACAAAAATTGCCTCCCTTTAGCTCGTCAGTCATCATTTAATAAGTTGGTCACAGCAACCTATGTCATTAGCTTCTTCTTTAAAACACAGTATTTTTGTTCGAATTTATGCCGGATTGCTGATCGTCTGCTTGTGCGTGGCGCTGTTCGCCCAATTGTTGATGGATACCATCAATAATGAGCGGGTACAAACCTATCGTGAGAATATGGCGACGGGTGCTTTTTATTTGGTGAGTGAGGGTATCGCGCGCCAAGAAAGCGAGGCGCAGCGTGACTATTGGCTGTCTGATGCCAGTAGTTTATTTGGCTCAACATTTAACATCGTACCGATGAGTGCGGTCAAATTTAGTGGCACTGAGCTGCGGCGGCTTGATAATGGCGCAACCGTGGTGCGTTATGTCAGACAGTCTACTTATGCCGATGTCTATCATCGTCTGCCTAATACGGATAAGGTTTTAACGGTTAGAATCGCGCAGGTAACGGAGCAAAATGTCCGCGCCATGGCGGTATTTTTGCTAGATGACTTGTCTTATTATACGACCCTGTCTGATAAGCGTGAGCGTTTAGCCGAATTGGAAGAAAAGTTCACTTTTCCATTAGAGCTCACCGGTATGAGCGCGCTTAATTTAGATAGTGATCAAATGGCGCGTTTGCGCCGTGATGAAGTGGTGCTGCTATTACAAGACACTAATAGTAGTCAGAGTAATTCTTCTATCAGAATTGTGGTGCCCTCAGAAATTAATGATATGGCAATTGTGATGGGACCTGTGCCTTTATTTAATTGGTTTCCATTGAATCTGATTATCAGTATGGTGCTGATTAGTATGTTTTTAATCAGTCTGGGGGTGTATGCGCTGATTTTCCCGCTAGAGCGTAAGTTGCAACTGATTCAAGTGGGGGTCAACGAGGTCAGTGAAGGTAATTTGGACATTCAGGTTCAGGTTATCGGTCAAGATGAGATTGCGCGGCTGTCAGCGACTTTTAATGCGATGACCTCCCATATCAAGCGCTTAATTGAGTCGCAGCGTGAGCTGACGCGAGCGGTATCACATGAGCTGCGTACGCCGGTGGCGCGGATTCGTTTTGCGGTAGATATGCTTGCCGATACTGACGATGAAGAATCGCGCTTTACGCAGCGAGATTATATCGATGAAGATATTGAGGCGCTAAATGGGCTAATTGATGAGATTTTAACCTACGCTAAGTTAGAGGAAGGCTCGCCTAAGCTTGATTTGGAACCGGTGAACTTAAAAGAGCTTATTGAGCAAATTGTGCGCGAAACCAATGCGCTTGGTAAAGATATAAAAATCGTGGGCATGCCGCCTAGTAGCAAAGTGACCGCTATCGCGGATCGCCGCTATTTGCATCGCGTGATTCAGAACCTTGCCGGTAATGCGCTGCGTTATGCCGAAACCACCATTGTGATTAGTGCTGGGGTCAAAAAAGGCGAGGCTTTTGTCAGTGTCGAAGATGATGGACAAGGTATCTCTGAGGCGGATCGTGAAAAGGTATTTATCCCATTCTCGCGCCTTGATGACAGCCGTACGCGTGCCTCAGGTGGTTATGGGTTAGGGTTATCTATCGTCTCGCGCATCGCTTTTTGGTTTAGTGGGACTATGACAGTGGATGAAAGTCCCAAGCTTGGTGGCGCGCGCTTCGTCATGACTTGGCCTATCAAGCCCTTGACCCAAACTATTGCCGCTGACCAGATTACCCAAGAAAAAAGCGACCGTATTCTGGTAGAGTAAAGTCTATTGGCATCTTGAACTATTGAGGAAAAGGAGAGTAACATGCCGTATTTATTTGGGGGATTGGTGCTATTAAACGCCATTATGTTTGGTTATTATTCATTTGTGCCGCAGCCAAGTGCTACGCAAAGTTTGCAAGCGGCACAAGCCCAATTGACTCAGCCTATTAGCTTTACCAATAGTGCCAAGTATATTCCGCCGCCTATTGGTAGTAAAGACTAGAGCGTTTGGCGCTGTGTTTGTCAGCGCCATGCTCAAATACGCCCTAAATTTTATATGACTTATTATCTATATTTTTATCCTGTGGCTTAGCAGTAGCCTCGGCATCCTCTCCTGCCACTTTAGAGATGAGAGGAATACGCACACAGACTTGTAAGCCGCCCTCAGGATGATTAATCGCCTCAACCGTCCCATGATGCAGGCGCGCAATCCGGCTCACAATAGCCAATCCAAGACCACTGCCTTGGGTAGTACGTGCGGTCTCTCCACGCTCAAAGGGCTGCATGATACGCTCTAATTGGTCTTCAGCTACCCCGTCACCACAGTCACGCACACAGATAATGAGCTGCTCTTTGGCTTCTTTATTGACCTCAATTTCGGTAATAATATCCCCAGCAGCATCTAGCCTGTTCTCTGCAAATACGGGTACGACTGTCGCTGAGAGATAAATGGGCGGCTTGCCATAGCGATTGGCATTATTGACCAAATTAATAATCAGACGCTTAATGGATAGCGGACGTATCGGCACTGCCTTATGACAGTCGGTTTGATAAACAAATTCCATCGGCGCAAACTGCACCATAATCTCTTTAAATATAGTATCTAAATGGGTCAGGCGCACAGGTTCATCAGAGCCATCCTTCATAAAGGAGATAAATTGCTCCAAAATCGCATCCATATCTTCAACATCATAAATCAGCCCTTCTCGAAAAAAGTCATCTGGCAGCATCTCAGCAGTCAAACGCATGCGCGTCAGCGGCGTGCGCAGGTCATGAGAGATACCTGCCAGCATAATCGTTCGCTCTTTTTGGGCTTGATTGAGAGTGGTAAAGAGATGATTAAATGCCATATTAACCTGACGAATCTCAGTCGGTCCGGTGTTGATGGGTAGTGAGGTGGCATGACCCAAACGAATATAATTAGTCGCTGCTCGCTGCAGATAGCGCAGAGGTTGATTGAGCTGCCGTACCAATAGCAATATGGTCAATAAGGTCAATATCGGCAGTCCAAATAAAAATAATATCAGTAAGCTTGGGCTGTATTGTGAGTAATAAACCACCGGCTCACGAATCCAAAAGCTGTTATCGCGGCTATCTTGTACCCAAAGTTGCGGGGTCGGTTTAAACTTAAAATAAACCTCAACTGGGCGTCCTAATTGCGCGCCAATCTCTTGCTGCAACACATCCGTAAACACTCCCACAAACGCTTTGTCTTCCACTTGTGGGAAATCACTGGGGTTTTCGACCACCACCACATAAGAATGCTGATACACCCATTGCCGTACCTCTGGAGTATCGCGCCAATCCGCTTTAACGCTATTCATTAAGCGCAGCTCACTGGTGAGATAACGCGCATGGTTTTTGAGCTCAGGTAAATAAAAACTACGCCAAAAAAACCAAATCGACAGACCCACACTGATGATAACGATAAAAATGACCATCAAAGTCGTCAGCCAGCTATTAGAATAAGAGCGCGCGAGTATATTTTTATGGCGTATGGATGGGGCTTCAGGAGTCATAAAAGTCCAATATAGTGAATGCTGAGATAAGGGGGCGGCTAGGTTATGTCGAGATAACAGCATAGCATAACCGAACAAACAGCCGCGCGGTATAATCAGCTGAGCTTCAGTGACCTGTGATAATCATAAATAGCATTTAAGTTATTGTTATAAAATAATTAAATAAACAATGTTTATGTTTTCAATGAAAAAATACTATGATATAATTATGCCCTTTTTGGTATACCTGCGAAAGAGAGAATTCACATGGTTG
>DAIPIF010000202.1:0-3907 GCA_036770925.1 Psychrobacter sp. | reverse complement strand
AAACGATATGGAGATGGGTGCATAATTAATACGACATAGATATTTGTGATTTAATGCGCTACTAAGTATGGTGTCGTTTGGCTGATGGTTCAATAGCAAAAGCGTAATAATGCAACCGACTATCTAGGGGTCGGTGCTGCTGTCAGTATCAGCATTATTATTACTAATATTATTAATATAAGGACTATCCATTACTGTTAGGGCGGCATCTAAAGACTTTTTATCATAGGTCACCACCTCATCTACCTTTTGTGAGAGCAGTAGGCTACTAGAGACCCTAGAGGTGCTATGCCCAAGCCATTTTGTTTGCTGTACAGCGTTATCAGACAAGGCGGCATTGTTTGCACATAGTAGCGCCCACAGTTGCCAAACACGCTGATGGGTCGCCGCATCAAGAATAAGGCGTGAAGGGGTGTTTTGAGTGCTGACTGTCATCCCTTTAATCGCCTTCTCATTACTAGCATCGGCTATATTTATAGTAGATGCTAATCGCTGACCGTCAAGCACGAGTGGCTGCATCGGCTCGGCGGCATTATAGTGTAGCACGCGTAACGGCTGCTTACTGTCTAGCGCCACACTGCAATCCCATACGCTAGCATCATCGATATCACGCCAACCTGTTAACACTTGCAGGGTTAATTCATCCTGATTTGAGTGCCATTTTTTACCTTGGATGCAGTCTTGCGCACTGATAATGGACTGCGTAGCCGTTAATGGCGTATCCTGCACCAGTGGTCGCCCTGCTTGCCAATAGTGATTGGTGGGTAATTTTTGGGTGAATTGCAGTACCGCTTGCGCCAGTAACGGGCTAGAGGTTTGTACCACCACGCCTTCTAATTTGTTAATGGATAAGGTGCGTAATTGCTGCTCTATGAGCGCAGATAAACGCTCTGCGCTGAGCGCGCTTGGCATAGTACGCTCAGTGCTTGGACGATGATCTGCCAAAAACAGCCAGTTGATATCACGGCTTGAGCCCTCGCTATTGACAGCGTTACTGCTAGGATAATGTAGCACTGCCACGCTTAAATAATCATCACCCGTTGGCAAAATATATAAACTTGGCGTCACTGATAATGTCTGTTGATGCGCATAAACCGTCATCATCAGTAGCGCTAAAGGCGGCACTGCCAACCAGCGATTCAGCAACCCACGCGGCAGCAACCACGGTAACAGCAATAAAAACGCCATGCATACTATCGCCGTATTCATAGGCGTATATAGCCACGCGCCCTGCAGCGCAGGCAGTGCCGTCAGCCACGCTATCAGCTCATGCAGCGTTGCCACTATCGCACCGACCAGCGTCCATAAACTATCCGCGATACTCGGCAGAAACAGATAAAAAAGCCCTGCCAGTAAATTGAGCGGCACGATGACCCAACCAAATAAACCTATCGCAAATAAATTAATCAACAAGCCCCACAATGACGCTTTACCAAATAATAATAAAGTAATCGGTAATAAAGCGATAAACAGCCAACATTGCAATTTAAAAAGGCGCTTCACTAATACGCCACCTTTTGTCTGCCATAGTGCGCGTTTTTGCTTTAGATTTTGTGTCGTCCTTTGCTGCATAGCAGGTGTATCAGTGGCAGAATTATTTTGGTTTTCACCATAGCGTTCATCATCATATTTTAAAATTAAAGCAACCGCGATAAAAGACAACCAATAGCCCGCTTGCCACAGTACATAAGGGTCAGCCCACGCCATCAGCACTGCCAGCGCGAGTAATACCCGCATGGTACTAAGGGGTAATAAGCTCAAACGCACCATACCAATGACCAATAACATCCATGCCGTACGCGCCGCGGGCACATCAAAACCTGTAAATAATGCATAAATAAAGGCGGCACTTATCATCACCACCCAACGTACTTGCCAACGCGGCAAATAACGATACAGCGCGGGGGTAAAGCGATTAAAAATCAGCACTGACACTCCCGCCAGCATAATCGCCAAAAACAATACATGGGTGCCCGATATGGCTAATAAATGGGAGATACCTGCGAGCTGATACAGCGCTTTGGTATCGCTATTTATCAGACTACGATCTCCGGTCAATAAGCTTAGAGTGACCGCACTGGCTTGCTGCTGCGGCAAGGTTTGCGCTGACCAATCATGATAAAAGTGCTGACGCAGCTGCCACCGTCCTTTATCAATAAAAATACGCAGCGCTTGAATATAAGAGGGAGAGGGAGCCATAGCGGCACTATCATCAACAGTCGCCCCGACTCCCATAATAGTGCCCATACCATCAATATGGCGACCACGTAGCCAGCGATAACTATCAAAACCTGTCGGATTACTCATAGCCTGTTCTGAGGTATCGAGCGGTGATAGCCTCAAGGTCATGACGACTTTATCCCCTGGTTGCAAGCTATTAACGGCGGCTAAATCCTCTTTTTTCTTGCCGGTTTTTGGATAAGCACTGAGTAAAATACGATGTTGAGGATTTGCGGTTATATTTTGGTTATCGGTTTTATGCAGAGGGTTTAACTCTTCGTGGTTTATATCAGCTATGTCATCTAAATTACTTAGGCTATTTTCTATCAGCTGCTCAAGCGTTATAGACTGTAAATCAGCAGCGCTCAAGTTAGCAACCATAGGGGTGATATATTCAATAGTCGCCACTTGCCGATAGCCACTAGCACTTGCCGTATCGTAGACACTATCGCTGATACCCTCAATCGTAACCAACGCTTGGACACGCATCGCAGCGGTTATTTTTGTGGTTTCTGCTTGCTGATACTGGCTCAGTGCTTGCAAGGCACTACCCACAAGCAAGCATAGAGCCAATATACCTAGCGCTAAACGGCGAATGAGACCCCACAAAAAGCCACGAACGGCGGGCGTTTTTATATGATGAGAATGCTGCACAGGTAATAAAGAGGTCGCCAGTCTGTGACGCTGACTGATAAAAATAAGAAGAATACTAAAGGCAATCAGCCATAACTCATCAGCACTAGAGGTCAGGGATAATAATGAATTGACAGGCACTATAGAGCTATCCGCAATCGCTAAAGCAGCTATCATGACGATGATAATGAGGGTGCTTAGCAACCAGTACACTGACACTCCTTGAATGGTCTTTTTTGTCGTGTATCACTTCTCAATAAAAGCACTCGCTATTGGCTTTAGTAACTGCCGAAGATAGCATTTATATTTATATTACCCTATACTGCTTAGATGTGTTGCCGCTATTTACTATAAATCAATAGGGGCTATTGTCCTACCCTGTTTTTATTGAAGTATCACCCTCCCATATTGTTATATTTCAGCCACTCACTATCGATTAGCAACTACCGACTATTTACAGTTATTAATCAATATTGACTGCGCTATAGATAATCAATCAAGGCAAGCCTGTGTACAATAAACGTCTTAAAAACCTGCTGCCCACACCCGAAAAAATACTAGAAAGTCGGACGCTAAAACTATTTGCTCCGCATTTAGCCGATCCTCGCCTATGGCAATTTAACCGTCATAGCCTAAATAAAGCGGTCTATATTGGTGTGCTGAGTGCCTTTTTTCCGCTACCCGGACAGATGCTGTTGGCGCTTATGGGCGCGCTTATTTTTCGTGCCAATGTACCCATGGCATTGGGGCTGACTTGGATTACCAATCCGCTCACCACGCTACCGGTGTTTTATGCTGGCTACTATATAGGCGCGAAGCTGCTTGATGTGCCGATGATTAGCCTACGGCTTATTGGCAGAATGATTACTGACTTTAGCTTGTGGGTATTATCAAACGGCGCTAATCCGTTTATTACTTATAAAGGTAGCGTTTCTATAGCCGCTTTTTGTTTAGGGCTGACGATACTGGCAGTGATTACCAGTATCGTATGTGGCTTACTATTTAAAGCCGTATGGCGTTATAAAACGGTGGTCAGTTGGCAAAAACGCTCACA
>DAIPIF010000201.1:0-3911 GCA_036770925.1 Psychrobacter sp. | reverse complement strand
GTGAAAGCCTTTAGCGCGCCGGCTTGCGTCATCGTCAAACATGCTAACCCTTGTGGTGTCGCTATCGATAATGACCAAGTTGCCGCCTATCGTACTGCCTTTAGTACCGATCCTGAGTCATCATTTGGCGGCATCATTGCTTTTAACCGTCAGCTAACCGTTGCCGCGGCAAAAGCCATCATCGATAACCAGTTTGTCGAAGTTATCATTGCCCCAAGCTTAGAAGATGGCGTCCTGCAAGCCACTGCCAGTAAGAAAAACGTTCGTGTCTTGGTCTGTGGTGAGCTATCAGCAGCCAACAGCAGCCCAGCTCAATTTGACTATAAACGCGTCAATGGTGGTTTATTGGTACAAGAACAAGATTTGGGTATTATCACAGCCGGCGAGCTGCAAATCGTGACCGATATTCAGCCAAGCGAAGCACAAATTGCTGACCTGCTATTTACCTGGACCGTGGCGAAATATGTCAAATCGAATGCCATCGTTTATGGCAAAAATCAGCGCACTATCGGCGTTGGTGCCGGACAAATGAGCCGCGTCAACTCTGCCCGTATTGCCGCGATTAAAGCAGAACATGCCGGTTTGGTGACTGAAGGTGCAGTCATGGCATCAGATGCCTTTTTCCCATTCCGTGATGGGATTGATAATGCAGCAGAGGTAGGCATTTCTGCCATTATCCAGCCGGGTGGCTCTATGCGTGATGACGAAACCATTGCCGCTGCTAATGAGCACGGTATTGCGATGGTATTTACAGGCATGCGCCACTTCCGTCACTAGGCACTAGTCACTAGTCACTAAGTATCATTCCGTTCATTAAGCCCTAAAAAAGCCCCGCTATTCATCATAGCGGGGCTTTTATGGGTCAGCGGTTAGTGCTCATCTTAACCTAGCTTGCTAGGCAAAGACCATGCTTATGACAGATTACTAACGACCTTTCGCACTGGCAATATTGGTTTGGTTAACCTCAACTTTATAGGTCAAGCGCAGATAATCCAAATAATCTTGTAGCTGATCTTGTCCTAGGTTATCGCGGATAATAGCCGCAGTTTGCGCTTTTTCTAATGCCGATAGCTGTGATTGCTGCTCCGTTTTAATCCGATTACCTACCAGCACTGACGCACCGACTTCAGTGGCACTGGCAAGCGCAACCACCCCATTTTCTGGTGCTTGCTGACTAAAGGCAAGGCTACGCTCTTGCTCGGTCAAACGCGTGGTTTGGCGATTGATATCCCCTAAGTTCTGAAAAGTAACCTGTTGCTTACTAATATCATCACTCGTTTTGATACCTGCTGCTACCTTTTGCGCCTCTTTTAGCGCCAGCTCACTGGCTTTTTGCTGACGGAGTATCTGAGTAATCCGCGGGGTCGCCGCCGCTAATGTCAAGGTTTTTGTAGGACGATAGTTACTCGGCTGTACCCATACGTTACCGTCGCCGACCTCAATGGCAGTAGTGACCGCTTGATCTTGAATGGTAAATTCATCAAACGCTTGCTTAATCACTGCCGGCTGCGCCAATACTGAATTATTATTTTCTTTACGATAATCTTTGAGACGTTTGAGCGCCACGTTTTCTTGTTGAGCGATATCTTCGATACTCAAGCCATCAGCCGCCATATCATTAATCGCCGTGACTTTATCCGCATACAGCGTCAGGCGCTTATATTCTTTGGCTTTGGCGGTCAGCTCAGCGCGCATACTCTCAAGACTCGGTACTTTACTGCCATTGTCTTCAGTAACCTTAAATATCTGATAACCAAAGCTGGTTTTGACCACCTTACTGACCTCACCAACGCTTAGATTCTCTAACGCTTTTTCAACCGTTGCGGCATCATTACCAAACACAGAGGCATTAAAGCTACCGATAGCACCACCGCTTGCGCCAGAGGGGTCATCAGACTCGGCTTTGGCGAGCGCTGCAAAAGCCTCACCTTTATCCAAACGCGCCTTCACTTTATCAGCACGCGCTTTAGCATTATCACCAGTGAGCAGGATTTGACTGATTTGACGCTCATCAACTCCTGCCTGACTCTGTTTATAGCCCTCATACTGCTGCTGTATCTCTTCTGGGGTGACCGTATCGACCACTATATCAGCAGGACTCAGCTGCAAATAAGCCAAATCAACCACCGCGGCGCTTTTTAGAGTCTCTTTATTGGCAGCATAATAGCTTTTAATATCTGCCTCTGTCAGCTTGACTTGCTGCTGATAATCCTGCCACTGAAAGCGATACAACCAGACATTACGCGATTCAAGCTGTAAATCAATCAGCTGACTGACCGCTTGCATGGGATAAATAGCCGTGCCAACGATACTGGCATTCAGCTGATCAAGGCTTAACTGATTGCGAAATTCTGAAAATAACTGGTCTTTGGTCATGCCGCGCTGACGCAGAAAATTTGCAAACAGGTCATTGGAGAACTCGCCATTGTCATCTTGGAAAATCTGTTCGCGGCGTAGCAAACGGTTAATCGTATCATCAGATACCGTCATACCCAGCTTGCCGGCTTGCTGCTCAAGCAACGTACGGTCAATCAGACCTTTTAATACTTGGGCGTGTAACACATCTTCATTTAATAAACTGGCATCATCAAGCTGATCCAAAATCTCTGCACGTCGGTTGTTTACTGCCGTTTGATATTCGGCAGATCCCACACTCACCTCACCGACTTGAGCGATTTGCGTGGGGTCAACATTGCCCTGAAAGTAGCTTTCAATACCCAATAGCGCAAGCGGCGATAGGCATAGAATCAATAAAATGCGACCAGGCCAGCTTTTTAAAAAATCGCGCAATTTATCCATAATTATTTCTGCTTAATTAACCTATAGTAATAAAAACCGTTGCGAGACGATAGGCACTGTCAATAGTGTTATCTGGGCAGCAAGGGCAAAATGAGGAGACGTTCAGTATAGACGCGCCCTATGATACGTCAATTTTGACTTAGACTCAAAATATTCACGTTATCTTCGATATAAATTTAACGATTATACCTATAGGCATGAATGTCTCTGACAAAAAAAGCACCTCAATAAAGGTGCTTTTTTAAAGGACGGCGATTAGGAGTAACGCTGCTGCAATAAATCAGCTTAGTTTAAACGCTCTTTTAGGTTTTTACCGGCTTTAAAGCTCGGTACTTTACTGGCTGGAATGTCCAACTCATCACCTGTTTTAGGATTACGACCCTTACGCGCTTTACGGTCTTTTACGCTAAAAGTACCAAAACCGACTAATGAGATGCTATCGCCAGCTTCTAAGGCTTCACCGATGCTTTCCATAACAGCATTGAGGGCATCACCAGCTTGGGTCTTATTTAAACCGCTTTTGTCTGCAATGCTATCGATTAATTCTGACTTATTCATAAAACTTCCTTCAAGTTTAAGGGCTAAAAAACGCTAACATCAAGTATTGTATCGCTCTGATATTATTTAAACAAGATAAACATCGTTACGCAATACTTGATGCACGTATTCGGTGGTCACTCGTTATTAACGCCTTTATATCAAGGCAGCATAAGGAGCGCAAGCGATTTTACATCTTTTTGTGCTTACAACTACGTATTGGACACTTAACGTTACGTAAAACGCCTGTAATTCGAATATTGTGGCAAAAAGTGACATTTTTAAATCAAAAACATTATGATGCTGTCAGGGTCATTATGATAGCTTTTATCTCAAGTGCGTTACTTTTATGAGCCGTTTTTATGACGATACATTGCATAGAGCAACAATTTGCTTACTGACACAGATAGTCATTACTTTTTATCATGAAGACGTTATGATAGGCAGGTTTAAATGACCGGATAGGCGTGATATAGGCGCGATGAGTCTAAGCCTGATATTGAGCCTGATATATTATTTTATATTATCCTCTCATTTTGTTACTGTTAATACTGACCTAACGTTTAACATTGACC
>DAIPIF010000200.1:0-3940 GCA_036770925.1 Psychrobacter sp. | reverse complement strand
TGCTGACCCAAATCAATACTAAGGGCGAAAAGCTCAGTGTGATTTATGGGGATAGCAATAATGACGGCAAAATTGATGATAAAGACAGCGTTAACGAAACATATATCATGATTCAAAATCTGATGGACAGGCATATTCCACAAGCCGTTGCTGACTACCGCCGTTTACATGACTTAGACGGTGCTCGTGCCGATACTACTAAGATTAAACACTCCGACGTCACTGGCACAGAAGCGTTATTAGAAGTCTTGCATACGGTGAATGCGCAGTTCGACGACCTACTTGATGCCTCTTATCATCAAGATGGACAAAAGCTACTGGCAACCAATCGTTATTTGCAGCAGCGTTTTGATAAAACCAGTTAACATCAGTAAGTACTCATAAGCGTATCGTAGATGACATTAATACAGGATAAACACAGATGATATTGCTAGGTATGGGCGCTATCACCGCGATTACCGTCCTTTATCTAGGCAGAAAAGGCTGGTATGCGTTCCATAAAGCGGTGGGCATTACCCCTGGTGTCCTGACTTATCAAGACCCCCACGCCCCATTATCACTGCCTCATATAAAATGGCAAAAATTATCGCTAAAGACCGCTCATTTAAGCGTATTGACGAATGAACAAGTGCGTCAGCTACAGCGTATCGACGAAAAAGTCGGGATTTATCAAAATTATCAACAGGCTTTAGAGGAACAAAATATAACCGCAGCACTGACTGAGGCTCAGTTTGTGCTACATAAAATGTTATCTCAGCGCTTGCCTGAAATGCTTGCCAGTCATTATCAACTCACCCAATCAAAGCCGAATGTCAGTGTCCATAGAGTGAGTGCAGAAGCGCGACAATTACTGCAAGATGCCCTCGATAATATCGAAAATCGCTTAGATAATCTATTAGTACAAATGCAGCAACGACATTTGCAAGACTTGCGCGTACTGCGGCGCTATATGGACAGTCATGATAATTGAGTGACTCTTATAGAAAATAAGCCATAAAAAAACGGTCAATGAATAAGCATTCATTGACCGTTTTAATGATAATCTCAACGATACCGCTTCAATCTAGCGTTTATTGTTGCGATCACGAGTATTACGTGAGCCACGACTGGCAGGGCTAGCACTACTTTTCGCTTTGCCCGCCGTGCTATTGCTATCACTGTTACGAGTCTCACTACGACGTGCTTTGAGTGGTTTTTCTTTAATACGCTCTTGCTTACGCTTCGCTGCACCATGTAATCCAGTGCCATAGCGCGGACGCAAGCTGACTAAGTCCGTGAGCGTATTGATATCTTTTCTATCCAATTCCAAAAAGCGTCCCGTACGTAGCTCTTTGGGTAGCGCAATGCCACCATAACTGGTACGCAATAAGCGGCTGACTTTTAACCCTTGTGATTCAAATAAACGGCGTACTTCACGATTACGCCCTTCTTTAAGCTTAACGTGATACCACTTGTTAACGCCTTCACCGCCGCCATCTTTGATATCTTCAAACTGTGCCATACCGTCCTCTAGCATGACGCCCGCGGTCAGATTACGAGCGATAGTTGGGGTAACCTCACCCAAGACCCGTACCGCATATTCACGCGTTACCTCGTTAGAGGGGTGCATCAAGCGATGCGCCATCTCGCCATCATTGGTAAACAATAGTAGCCCTGATGAATTAATATCCAAGCGTCCAACCATCACCCAGCGGTCATGGGTGAGCTTTGGCAGCCGCTCAAATACCGTTGGACGACCCTCGGGGTCATTTGCCGAACAAATCTCACCTTCAGGCTTATAATAAGCCAAGACGCGGCGGCGCTTTTCGTTTTCAGCGGTATATTTAATCAAGCGCCCATCAACGCGAATCTCGTCGCCTTGCTCAACGCGGTCGCCGATAGTGGCAGGACCATTATTGACCGAGACCCGTCCTGCCTTAATCACCTCCTCCATCTGCCGGCGTGAACCAAGCCCCATACGGGCGAGCGCTTTTTGGAGTTTTTCATCTTTCATAATACAATCCTTAATCCTTGAGTCGGTTTGGGCTTACATTTCGCAATGTATAATGTCTCAACATCATAAAACAACTTGCAGTCACCATTCTACGCTATTTGACGACATTTATAATGATAATTATTTGAAAAACAAGAAAAGTTAGATTTTCTAAAGATTCGCCTAAAACCTGCAAGGCGCAATAACCATCTGATACGCTATAAAAAATAAGCCTATTGTAAAAAATATAATCTTTTTTAAAGATGTAACAATAAGTTATCATTAATATCTTGTGTTATTATACTTAATTAACTTATTATAGTAGCAATATATTGTTCAGTACTATTATAAGTAATAAATTTGTATGACTGTTTTGATTTAGAAGGGTTTATCTGATGCGACAATCCATTAAGCTGTGTAGTGCAGCCTGTTTAGTCCTTGGCAGCTTAATTACTGGTTGTACCACGACTATAAATTCAGGTTTTCAGGCAGGTGACTTACCGCCTAGTGGCGCGTTTGTAGCAGAAAATGGCATTCAGTTCAATGTTCGTCCCTTAAGTTTGGCGACGTTGCCACCTGAACAGGCTATTGTACCGGCAAGTGGTTTACAACATCTCATTCGCTCCTCGGGTCAAGTGGACTACCGTATTGCTCAAGGAGACACATTAAGTGTTATCCTCATTGATTATCCAGATATTACAGCTTCAACTTCCAACCTCGTCGTTGATCAAAGTGGTTTTGTACAGATTCCATTAATAGGTCGCATTAAAGCCAGTGGCTTGAGTGTCCCGCAGTTTACCGCCAATTTACGCGGACAGCTGCAGCGCTATCTTAAATACTCGGATCCACAAGTAAAAATTGTTAACTATCGTGGCAATAAATTCTTTATTGATGGCGAAGTCAAGCAGCCTGGCGAATTTGCAATTGCAGACGTTCCAGTTTCTTTATATAGTGCCATATCTATGGCAGGCGGTGCCACTACAACGGGCGACTCAAATAATATTATCCTAAATCGTAAGGGTGTAAATTATAGTTTAGGACTATCTTCTTTAAGACAAATGGGTACATCCGCCAATCAGATTTATGTACAAGACGGTGATTCTATCCATATCAATAGCCAAAGCCGTAACAGAGTTTATGTCTTAGGTGAGTTTGGTAAGATTGAGCCTGTATTAATTCCGGAGCAAGGTTTAAGTTTAGCTCAGGTAATAGGTGAGTCCGCAGGTTTGAATCCCGCTACGGCTAATGCAGCCAAAATATATGTGGTTCGTGATAATGCACAATATCAATATTCTGATATTTACTATGCTGATATGCAAGGTATTACCAGCTTTGCATTAGCGAGCCGCTTTAAAATGCAAGCCAATGATATTCTCTATGTTGATCCTACGGGTCTAACTCGCTGGAACCGTGTCATAAGCTCGATATTACCCTCTGCCTCTGCAGTGAACACTTTATCTCGTTTTTAGGTAGGTCATATATCATGGCATTTAATAATATTTTAGTCGTCTGTGTCGGTAATATATGTCGCAGTCCTATTGCTGCCGCATTATTGAAAAATCAATATCCTAATAAACATATCGACTCCGCTGGTCTCTCAGCAGTGGTAGACAGTCCTGTTGATCCTAAGTCACAAGAAGTCATGGCGCCTTATCATATTGATATGGCCGATCATATCGCTAAGCAAATTAACGAAGAGCTGGTCATGACAGCCGAGCTCATATTTACTATGACAGAAAGCCAAACCAAATGGATTGAAGAGAGATGGCCACATTGCCGCGGTAAAACCTTTAGAATTGGTCATTGGATTGACAAAGATGTGGCTGATCCGTATGGTCATTCTGAATCAGCATTTGAGACTGCCAGACAAGATATTGTGAATAGTTTGGATCAGTGGAACACTAAAATCAGTTAAGTAGCGAATAATTATGAGTATAGATTCAAAAAGCATGCCAACATCTAATGCTG
>DAIPIF010000199.1:0-3964 GCA_036770925.1 Psychrobacter sp. | reverse complement strand
GAGACTTGTGAGGTGATTCACATGCGCCTCAAAGCGGCAAAAGGTGGTTTATCAGGCGGCACTATCGCCTCAATGGCAACGATATTTGAAGAAGTCGGTCAAGATAAAGAGCGCCGTCAGCAAGTCGCCAATCCTTATCTGCTCAATGATGATACAGATGCACCGAATGTGCGCCAAGATAACATCAGCAAACCTGAGTATGACAGCCAGCATAAACGTTGGTTAGCGCCTTTTGTGATGGCGAGTATCAATACGCGTATCGTGCATCGTAGCAACCAGTTATTGAATTATGAGTACAGTCGCGACTTTAAATATGATGAGGCGATGTGGATGCCCGATGGGGTCACAGGCAAGCTGCTCAGCTATGGCATGAGCGCAGGGCTATTTGGCTTTGCCAGCACCATGATGTTTAAACCAAGCCGTGAGTTTTTATCCAAGCATGTGCTGCCCAAGTCAGGCGATGGTCCCTCCAAATCTGAACAAGAAAATGGCTACTTTGATATTCGCTTCTTTGGAAAAACAGCTACAGGCAACACCATCACGACCAAAGTAGTGGGCGATAAAGACCCCGGTTATGGCAGCACCTCACGCATGCTCGCCCAATCGGCGTTATGTTTGGCGCAAGATATCTCCATCGATGAGGTGGCGGGCGGCTTTTGGACACCGGCTGCGGCGATGGGTGAGCGGCTAATAGCGCGCCTTGAGGCACATGCAGGACTGCGTTTTGAGGTGGTAGACAATAGCAAATAATAGCTGACAAGCATGACTCGATGCCTGACATCCACGCGCTAAACCGCATGGTTTTACGGCACTTATTGATAAAAAACCGTATCGTAAAGATGCGGTTTTTTATTGGTGATACTGTCATAAAGTAAGCTGAATTATTCCCTAAATTCGCGGCGGTCTGTTAATAAATAATAATAACGTAGCCCTTTGGTAAGTAATGATACCGTTTTTCTTATCTTGCCATACATAAGGCTACACACCCTTAGCGTAACGACACAGTTATTTGCAATAGAATCACGTAGCATCATTCGGGCAATAAATAAAAAGCGGTTATAAGCAAACGCTTTATAAGCATCACTTACTTTGCATTACTTACTTTGCATCATTACTAACTTTTAACTTTGTATCACTAACCATATTGAGGACACTAAAAATGCTGAACTTAAAAGTACTGAGCGCTGCCATCTTCACCGCAGGTCTGGCTATGGTCGCCACAAGCGCCAATGCCGCGATGACCACCGACCACCATGGCAACGTCGGCTATGACACTTATAATGAATGCGCCGCCGCAGTCAAAGACGGTTCAGCGAAATTTTATACCCCTTATACCTATCAAAACACTAAACGCCGCGCCGGTGAAGCTTCAGTCAAAAAAATGCGTTTATCAGAAGTGATGATTCCACAAAGTGTGGTTGATAGTAAAAATCTGGCGACAACCGGCTATCAAGCAGGCGCTTGTGATTTGGGTGTGGGTCAATCTAACGGTCGCTACGGCGTCTCAGGCGCTTTGGTCGGCAAATACGTGCCCATCGCAGCGGATATGCCAGTCAACGTTTATATGAATAAACAAGGCGAGCCTGTACGCTTAACCATGCAGCAGTGTGATAATCACTTCAGTGGCAGCTTCCCTACGCCCATTCTGCATGAAACCAAAGCAGAAAAAGCGCCAGCAACCTCAGAAGCACCAGCAACTCCTGAAGCGCAAGTGGCTATCGAAGAGGTACGTAGTGTAGAGCCGGTTATCGTCGAAACCAAACGGGTGATTCGTCCGACCACTTATCGCGTCAAAGAAGTGCTTGTCGTACCCCAAGACCAGTTTAAGCGTGTTGAGACCGATAAAGGGTCGGTGATTGCTATCGAAGATGCTAATAAGCGTACGGTGGTCATCGGTAAAGAGGCAAGTGCTGAGGTTATTGATAATACCGAAATCAGTCAAACCTTTCCAGTCATTGAGATTCCCGATAATGACGCGGTAGAATAAGGTATCGTTAAATACGTATCGTTAAATAATACCTATTAAGTCATTATGAGTGAATTAAAAAAGGCAGCCTATACTATTATAGGCTGCCTTTTTATACTTTATCCTTATAAAAGCACGGGTTAAGCGCTTACTTTTTAGACTTCGTCACGCCCGCTTGTTGTAACAAGGCACCAAGCGTTCCCATTCTGCTAGGGGCTTCTGCTTTGCTCGCGTTTTGCGGTTTATTTTGTGCATTGTTACGAGTATTGCTAGCGTTAGCAGTGCCTTTTTGCGGATTATCGTTTCTATCAGGGCGTTTGCCACGCGCAGCTGTACGGCGTTTATCATCCGCAGCAGGGCGATTGCTACGCGGACGGCTAGGCTTATCGGTTGCACTGTCTGACTGAGCATCAGGCGCGCTATGAGCTGCCGATTTATGCGCCGTACGTAGCGGTTTTGCCACTTCAGGCTTCATGCTAAAGCCAATCCGACCACGTGCTTCATCCACTGAGATAACTCGTACCGACACGATATCGCCCGGTTTAACGCGGTTCATAGGGTCGGCGACAAAGTCATTAGCCATCTGCGAGATATGGACTAAGCCATCTTGATGGACGCCCACATCGACGAAACAACCAAAAGCGGTGACGTTAGTGACCACCCCTTCTAACTGCATGCCTTCGGTCAAGTCCTTGATGCTATTGACATCATCACGGAAATTGGCGGTTTTAAATTCAGGACGCGGATCACGCGCAGGCTTAGCCAGCTCATCGAGGATAGCTTTGACACTGATATTGTCATCATTAGCGGCAAGCGTGCTGATATCAATGGTGTTTAACACCCCATCATTACCGATAATCTCATCCAGTGCTTGACCCGTTTGGCTCAATAAGCTGTCGACTAACGCATAGCTCTCTGGATGCACACCGGTGGCGTCAAGCGGATTGCTGCCGTCATAAATGCGCAAAAACCCTGCCGCTTGCTCAAAGGTTTTGACCCCTAAACGCGGTACATTCTTCAAGGCTTCACGGCTATCAAATGCGCCATGCTCTTGGCGATAAGTGACGATTTGCTGCGCGACGTTTTTATTAAGACCGGCAATGTGCGCCAAAATGGCAGGACTGGCAGTATTCACATCGACGCCGACCGCGTTTACGCTATCTTGGGTGACTTTATCAAGGCTATCTGCTAATTGAGTTTGGTTGACATCATGCTGATATTGACCGACACCAATGGCTTTAGGGTCTACTTTGACCAGCTCTGATAACGGGTCTTGCAGGCGACGAGCGATAGAAACCGCGCCGCGTACCGAGACGTCTAAATTAGCCAGCTCATCACTGGCAAGCTCACTGGCTGAATAGACCGATGCGCCCGCTTCATTGACGATAACGGCTTTGGCTTTTAGTGCCGTATTAGCCGCCAAAATCTCTTTTATCATCGCATCCGTTTCGCGGCTTGCGGTGCCGTTACCGATAGCGACTAAATCAACCTGATAGGTGCTGAGTAAGGCATCGATGACTTTTTTGGCCTCTGCCATTTTATTATCAGGGGCAAAAGGATACACCGTGGCAATCACCGGCTTATCGCTGTCATCAAGTAGCACGTGCCCTTGGGCATCGATAATCGCCATCTTGACGCCATGACGGATACCGGGGTCAACGCCGAGGATGACTTTGCGACCGGCGGGCGCTGCCATCAGCAGATGTTGTAAGTTATTGGCAAATACCTCAATCGCATCGGCTTCTGCGCTCAGACGCTTTTCGGTCAATAAACGATGCTCGATATGTGGACGCCATTTGTCTTTCCACAAACTCGTTGCCGCTTCTGTCAAAAATTCTTGACGCGCAGCGGGTGCTTTGGTATCAACCTCAAAATGCTTAATAATGCTGTCGATAAATGGCGTATCTTCGCCTTCTATCTTGAGTCCCAAGACGTTTTCTTGACGACCGCGCAGCATGGCTAATAGACGATGATTGGGCAGGCGCGCAAGGCTCTCGC
>DAIPIF010000198.1:0-3970 GCA_036770925.1 Psychrobacter sp. | reverse complement strand
GCTGATGCCGCCTTCTTGTGCGCGAATGGCACTGGCAAAATAGCGAAAATGGTCAATGGCTAATGGAATATCAGCGTTCAGGGTTTCGCGCACGGGTTTGCCGTTTTCGTAGCATTCAGCGATAGCGATTTGCTCTAAATGCGCCTCCATCTTATCGGCGATTTTTAGCAATAAATTGGCGCGTTCAGTGACACTGGTTTTGCCCCACGCTTCTGCAGCGGCGTGGGCGGCGTCTAAGGCGGTTTCGATATCAGCCGCTTTTGAGCGTGCCACATGACAAATGACTTTACCATCGATGGGGCTGGTATTTTCAAAATACTCGCCATCAGCGGGAGCGACCCATTCATTATTGATAAAGTTATCGTATTGTTTGCGGAATTGGACAGGACTGTTTTCAGTATTGGGATAGGCGTATAGCATAAACGATTCCTTGTTTGATAGCAGCACAGTGCATGCTAAATGTAATCTTCCTGATTAACTACTCACTCTATCGTACTCACTTTTTATGCGCACGACTAGCTTAATTTAGTAATATTTTACCAACTAAAGTATAACCTTAAGTTATAAGACAACGGTGCTTTAAAAAGGTTCGTAAAGCGTTGGCAGCTGTTATAATTAACCTCAATTATTTGGGCTACAAGCGCTTTAAAGCTTATTGTGCCGTCGTCTTTTTTATACACTATGAATTGGTTTGGATATATGCGTCAATCTTCTGCTCTTGATATTTTAAAAACAGGTCAAAACGTCTTTTTGACAGGCTCCGCAGGGTCCGGTAAAACGTATACCCTGAACCAATATATCAACTATTTGCGCGCGCGCCGTGTACCGGTCGCCGTGACTGCCAGTACGGGCATTGCTGCCACCCATATGAGTGGTACGACCATTCATAGCTGGTCAGGTATTGGCATTAAGGATGAGCTGTCCGAGCGTGATTTGAGCACTTTGGCGCGTAAGCAGTTTTTGGCGGATAGACTCAAAGACACTGCCGTCCTTATCATTGATGAGATATCGATGCTCCATGCCAAGCAGCTCAATGCGGTCAATCAAGTGCTCAAACACGTGCGCAAAAATGACGCGGCGTTTGGTGGGATTCAGATTGTCGTTGCAGGCGACTTTTTTCAGCTGCCGCCTATTGGCAGTCGCGGTGAGAGCAATCGTGACAAGTTTGCGTTTATGAGTGAGGCGTGGCTTGAGGCTAAATTACAGATTTGTTATCTATCTGAGCAGCATCGGCAAGTCAGCGAGGCGGCAAATGGCGGTCTGGATTTGGATGATATTCTCAATCAGATTCGCCGGCAAGAAGTCACCTTTGAGGCGATAGCCGCACTAGAGGCGACCATTGACCAAGATGTCGATATCAAGCGCACGCGCCTTTATACCCATAACCTCAACGTCAATGACATTAATGATAAAGAGCTGGCGGCGCTTGATGGCGAGATGCTTTGCTTTGAATCATTAGCCACGGGTGATAAAAAATTAGTGGATACCCTAAAGAAAACCGTGCGTACCCAAGACGAGCTGACACTTAAAGTGGGTGCTAAAGTGATGTTCATTAGAAACAATAATGAACTTGGGGTATCTAATGGCACGATGGGTGAGCTGATTGGTTTTGCAGCGGTAAAAGTGGACGACAATAAAGCCCAAAACGCTGCTAAAAATGACGCCCAAAAAGACAGCGATGAAAAAAGTATCGAGAGTGATGATAATGACGGCGACAGTAATGGTGCGAATACTGCTACTACCAAAAATAAAAAAGTGCCGTCCAAGATAGAAATAAAAAACAATGCCACGCCAAAAATGCCCGTGGTCAGGCTCAATTCAGGTCGTGAAGTAATCGCTGAACCTGAGGAATGGATTATTGAGGATGAAACGGGCGAGGTATTAGCAAGTTATCAGCAAGTGCCGTTATGTTTAGCATGGGCGATTACCATTCATAAATCACAAGGCATGACGCTAGATGCCGCTGAGATTGACTTGTCCCGCACCTTTGAGCTGGGTCAAGGTTATGTGGCGTTATCACGGCTCAAATCCTTGGCAGGTCTAAAATTATTGGGCATGAATGAGATGAGCCTACAGCTCGATCCGCTGGCACGTGGCGCGGATAAGCGCTTTTTGGCATTGTCTGAGGAAGCCGCTGCCAAGCAGGCAGAGCTTAATGCCAAAGCATTATCTAAAGCGCATGAAAATTTTGTACTCATGTCAGGTGGTACGCTAAGTAAGTCGGTGATTAACGCTTATGCAACACTACAAAAGCGCCGCCGCCAGCAACAAAAAGCCCAACAAAACAAGAAGCAAAAACTGGGCAATCAAGTCGCTGATAAGTCAGAGACAACTTTGATGGCAACAAAGTTATTAGTAGAGGAAAGCCTCTCTATTGAGGATATAGCCTATACGCGAGGGCTTGCACAATCGACTATTATGCGCCATATTGGTGACCTAAAACGCCAAGATCCGAGCTTTGCTTGTGATTATTTGCGCCCTGATGACGACATCATGACCGCTGTTGGTAATGCCTATGTGGCGATAAAAGTCGCTAATAATCCGAATGACTTTAGCGATGATGGCAGTATCAAGATTAAACCTGTGTATGAGCAGCTCAAGCAAACCATTGATTATAATACCATTCGTTTGGCATTAATTTTTATCACCCCTTAGCGATACAGCGATACTTTGTTTATGCCTGATTTTTCTAGTGCCAATTACGCCCTAAATGCCAACACGGTAGAGCTGACGACGGCTCATTATAGCAGTGGTCACAACAGACCCTTGAGAGTCGCTATTAATGGTTTCGGGCGTATCGGGCGCAATGTGTTGCGCGCGCTACTTGAGCGCTTTGAGGTGCTTGGACGCGCCATTCATGTGGTTGCGATTAATGATTTAGCGCCCGCTGATATTTTATTGCATTTATTAAAGTTCGATAGTACCCATGGGCGCTTGAGCCGTTTGGGGGTCAGTGCGGAGATGGTCACCGATACGGCAGTATCGCCGAGCCATACGCAGCTGTGCCTCACCAAAAACAATCATACTTACTGTATTCGGATGCTCTCAGAAGCTGATCCACAGCAGCTGCCGTGGCAGGCGCTCGGTATCGATGTGGTGTTAGAGTGTACGGGGCATTTTCGCTCTTACGCGCAAGCCAGTTTGCATATTGAGGCAGGGGCAGACCAAGTGATTATTGGCGCGGCACCGTTTGATGATGTCGATGCCTGTATCGTCATGGGGGTCAATACCGATGAGCTGACCTGTGCGCTCCCCATCATCTCTAGCGTCTCTTGTACCACGCAGGCGCTGGTGCCGCTGATTGCTACCCTTGATAAAGCCTTTGGCGTGACCTCCGCGATGATGACCGAGATTCATGCCGTCACTGCCGATCAAACCGTACTGGATCAAGCGCACCGTGATCCAAGGCGCGCGCGGGCTTCTGGCTACAATATTATCCCAACTACCTCAAGCAGTATCGCGGCAACGGAGCGTGTATTGCCAAAAATGGTCGGGCGCATCAATGGTCACTCTATTCGAGTACCGACTATCGATGTCGCTGCTATTGATGTGACTTTTGTGTTTAATAGTCCTGATGTCAGTATCGAGGCGATGCGTGACGTGCTAAAAGCTGCCAGTCAAGCCCATCTGCTGAATATCATGGCTTATACCGATGAGCCGCTAGTATCGAGCGACTTTATTCATCAGCCTGAGTCGCTTATCATTGATGGTCAGCAATTGATGCAAGTAGGCAATCAGTACAAAGTATTTGCGTGGTACGATAATGAATGGGGTTATGCCAATCGCTTACTAGATATGTGCTTGCATCTAGCGTCAGGCAAGCACTATGTCAATAAAAAGCCTTTAACCCAAAAATAATTTAACTTTATCAAATAAGCGCTTGCATTCTCAATTTATATCGCTATAATGATGCACAAATGGAGACGTGGCAGAGCGGTTGAATGCACCGGTCTTGAAAACCGACAAGGGT
>DAIPIF010000197.1:0-3999 GCA_036770925.1 Psychrobacter sp. | reverse complement strand
GTAGTGAGAGCGCAAAAAAGGGCAAAGGCGTACAGATTGTCGCTGATACGCCGGTAGATATGATGGGTGTCGAGGAGATGTAAGCGGATTGCGCTTACCCTCGCTTTAATTTTTAGCACTAAAAAGGCTGAACTCTTTATGAATTCAGCCTTTTTTATGGACGGCCTTTAACCTAAGACGTTGCTAAGCAGCCACAATAAACCATTCAGTGCCGCGATACCGACAATCATACTGACCAGTAATTGACGGCTGAGATGATAAATGCATAACACCAATAACAGCGCCGCAATTTGCGCGCATAATAAATGCAGCTCAGGGCTACTCATAGGAGTTGTCAGTGACAAATCGCGATAGGATAGACTGGTCAAAATCAGCAGCACCAACACGGATAAGGGTAAGCTTTCATTCAGACGATGGAGCCATGGTTTATCAAGCAGTTTTTGCGGTATCAGCGCAGGAATAGCGCGAGTGATAAAAGTCACCCCTGCCATCGCAAAAGTCGCGGCAATTAAGTAACTAGGGGTCATTAGCCTCTCCTAATGTTCTTTGCACGATAAAACCGCGCGCCAAAATCAGCAGCATACAGATGGCAATAGCGACCAATAATAGCCAATCTGTCGTCAATACAGACGCTAGCACTAAGCCGATAGCGGCGATAGCAATCGGAAAATAGCGTTTGATATTCTGAAATTGCTCATAAGCCAACACCGCAAACAGACACACCAACGCAAAGTCTAAATGCGGCACTAAGTCATTGAGCGCACTGCCTATGATAACCCCGATAATAGAGGCGAGCACCCACCAGCTTTGATTAAATAAGCTAATAGGCAAAATCAGGCGCGCTCTGGACTCAGCAGGCAAACTGGTCATCACCGAAAAGGTCTCGTCAGTCAGCGCAAATAAACAATACATCTTCGCTATTTTAGTGCTCGGCATCGCATGCAGCAGCGGCACCGCATAAAACACATGGCGCAAATTAATAGCCGCGATATTGGTTGCCATGCTACCCACCGGCATTCCAGCACTTAGCATCGGCAAACAGGCATATTGCGCCGCGCCGGCATATAATACGACACTAAGCAGCACCGTTGCCCATATTGGCACACCTGCCACTTGGGCGAGCACCCCAAAAGCGATACCCGCAGGCAGATAACCCATCGCGACAGGAATGCTTTTTTTAAAACCCTCAGTCCAGTCATAGCGGTGAGCTTGTCGTTCAGAATAAGTGGTCACTTAATATCCTAGTATGTATCCTAATAGTTTCTATAAAAACGGCTCTCAGTAGAGAAAATGCCGTTACAGGTTTGACTGCAAGCTCTCATAGCCACCGCGGCGCTTTGCCTGAAGTAAAAACCCACCTAAGATTAGCAGGCGCAGTAATAACAAGCACCAGACGCTTAGCCAAATCCCAGTCATCGCATATTGTTGATACAGCAGCCAGCTGAGTGGCAAGAAGATAAGTGCTAACAGCAGGGCTGCATTGCGTATCACATGACCTGAGGTCAAGCCAAAAAATATACCATCGAGCCAATACGCCCCAACGCCAATCAAGGGTAACAGGATAGCGTAGTTTTGATAGGCGCTTGCAAGGGTAAACACGCTGTCAATATTAGTCATAAATCCTAAATAAGTCGGCATAATAAGCCACCAAATAGCGCTCAGTAATAGCGCAAGTCCATAACTGACCACTGCTGTACGCTTAACAATGATGCTAAAACCTCGCCAATCACGGCGTCCTGCTGCCTGACCACTCAAAGTTTCTGCCGCGACCGCAACGCCATCTAAAGCAAAGGCGGAGATGCTGAGTACTTGCAATAAAATAGCATTGGCTGCCAATACCAAGTCGCCACTTTGTGCCGATAAGCGGGTAATCCAAGCAAAACTGAGGGTTAATATCAGCGTCCGTATAAAGATATCTTTATTTAATAAAAACAGCCTAAGCATTTTATTTTTAGTAAAGTGCTGTGAGTCAGTACGAAATAACGCCCGCCAAGATAGGTTAAGGTGCTGACGACTTAACCATAGCGCCAAAACCACCCCTGACCAAAACGCAATCGTCGTACCTAACGCCACGCCGACCAAGCCCATTTGCAAACCATAGACAAAAGTTAGGGTCAATATAATATTAAGCACCGCGATAAAACCTTGCTGATACAGCATATAACGCGTCTTGCCTTGTCCTGCAAACCAGCCTATAAACGCAAAGTTCATCAGCTCAGCGATAACGCCCCAAAAACGTACCTCTAAGTACGTTTTTGCTGCCGCGCCACTCGCAGGATTAGCAGATAACGCTTGTAATCCCCAGTCAATCAACCAAGGTTTTGCCAGTAGCAGCCCCATCCCAATGATAAAAGCCAGTAATAATGCACGCTGCAAAATAGGCAGTAGAGGCGAGGATGGGTGTTGTAAATGAGAAGTATCTGCTAAAGATGGGCTATCCGCTAGTTTCCCCAACGCTTGCGCTGCCAAACCTGACGAGGCGTATTGCAAAAAGTTAAAGCTGACCAATAGTAATGACAACAGCTGAATAGCAAGCCCCATCCCTGCCAGCATTGCCGCCTCATTCATATGACCGACCACCGCCGTATCAATGACGCTTTGTAGCGGCATCGCTAAATTGGCAAGCAATACCGGCACGGCAATCGCAATAATATGCCGATAGCGGATATCGATAGGGGGTAATTCAGAAGGGGTTGCAGACATCATAGGGTCACTTATACCAAAAAATATCAGTAAAGTTATTTGCCAACTGCCGATACTGGCGCGGTAAAAGATAAAAGCACCTAATCAATAGGTGCTTTTATCAGGATAAATTCTAGTAGCGCTTACCAGACTCACCGCCATTACTGGCAATGCTCAAAGATTTAATCTTGCTCAAACATTTTTGGGTCATTAAAACTGACGACTTCTTCTTCAAATTCAGGCTTCACTTTTACGATAAAGTCATCACGTGATAATCCCATTCTTAGTGGAATAGCACTGGCAATATAAGTTGAAGAATAGGTACCGGCTAACAGACCAATAAATAAGGCGACAGAGAACCAGTATAAGCCATCCCCGCCTAATAACATCATCGCCAATACCACCAGTAGTACCGTAGTAATGGTCATAATAGTACGGCGTAGGGTCTCTGTTAACGATAAATCAATGGTTTGCAGCGGGGTGATACCACGCACTCGGCGGAAGTTTTCACGGATACGGTCATAGACGACAATCGTATCATTCAGCGAGTAACCAATCAGGGCTAAGACGGCAGCGAGTACCGTTAAGTCAAACGGAAAACCAAATAAAGCAAAGACCCCGATAGTCACGATAGCATCATGAAATAAGGAGATGACCGCACCCAAAGCTAACTTGAACTGGAAACGCAGCGCCACATAGCCGAGCATACACAGCAGCGCCAACGCCAATGCCATGATGGAGTTCAGATAAACCTCATTACCCACTTGGCTACCGATAATATTGACGTTACTGATAGTGACGATATTATCGGGTAGGGTGAGCGCTTGCTCTAAGCGGGTATTGAGCCCATCGACGTTATCAGACTGTGGCGGCAGCCGCACTAATAGCTCTTTATTGGTGCCCAAATACTGTACCACGGCATCATTAAAGCCGTTATCTACTAAAGCGTTGACGACATCATTTTGCTCGACAGACTGCTCATAGCGCACATCGGCTGAGACACCGCCTGTAAAATCAAGACCGAAGTTCAAGCCGTTGACCGCGATGGCGATAATACTGCCAATAACCAATAAGAGAGATAAGATAGACATGGGTTTTTCTATCTTCATAAACGGTATGATGCGCTGATTGCCAATGGCTTTGAGACCACCTGCAGACATCATCGCCGCATCATCTAGCGTCTGCTCATAATCGTTACTGCTGCTAGGAGTGATAGCAGCAGAGGTATCAGAAGCATTAGAGGCATCGAGGGCTTGGGTCGCTAGGGCTTGACTGCCTTGACCACTGCGCCGCGTTTTTTTATTAGAGGCGCTCTTA
>DAIPIF010000196.1:0-4035 GCA_036770925.1 Psychrobacter sp. | reverse complement strand
CCCTTTCGGCAAGTGCATCACACCATATCGGCGGTGGCGCTGGTGGGCGGCGGCTCACGTCCGAAACCGGGGGAGATTACCCTTGCAAATAATGGCGTGTTATTTCTCGATGAGTTGCCAGAATTTGACCGGCGAGTGTTAGAAGTATTACGCCAACCGTTAGAGGCGAAACAAATCACCATTAGCCGTGCCAACTCACAAATGACCTTTCCGGCAAACTTTCAATTGGTGGCAGCGATGAATCCTTGTCCTTGCGGTTATGATGGCGATGCCTCAGGACGTTGTCGCTGCCGTCCTGAGCAGATTAAACGCTATCAAGATAAGCTATCAGGACCATTACTTGACCGTATTGATTTGCATATTACCGTGCCAGCGCTGCCCATTAGTGACTTGCAAAACGCGCAGGCAGGGGAGCGCTCTGAGCAGGTACGCGCACGGGTCTCCGCGGCACACACACGCCAATTAACACGGCAACATAAAGTCAATAATGAGCTGAGCCCTAGTGAGATTGATAACTATGTGCCGTTAGGTAATAGTGAGAAACAACTTTTGCAACTGGCGCAGCAGCGCCTGAATCTATCGGCGCGTGGCTACCATCGGGTGTTACGGGTGGCGCGAACCATTGCAGATTTAGCCGCTAGTGAGGGCGTCACGAGTAGCCATTTATCGGAAGCATTGAGTTATCGGAGCAAATAGAGGTTTAAAATAACCCCGTAATATTGCCCACTTCATCGACATCGATACGCTCGGCTGAGGGTATTTTGGGCAGACCGGGCATTTTCATAATCGGACCACAAATCACCACGATAAAGCCTGCTCCAGAGGACAGACTGATATCGCGTACCTGAATATTAAAACCGCTGGGTCGTCCCAGTAGACTGGCATCATCACTCAGCGAGTATTGAGTTTTGGCGATACAAATGGGCATTCTATCCAACCCTAAGCTCTCTAAACGCTTGATTTTGGACTGCGCCAGACTACTGATATCAATATCGCTCGCCCCATAAATCCGCTGCGCGATGGTACGCACTTTATTAGCGATGGTATTATCACTATCGTAAGCCAGTTTAAAGGGGCTCGGCTGCTCATCGGTATCCTCAAGCATTTTTAGCAAGGTATTGGCTAAATCCTCCCCACCTGCGCCGCCTTTTTCCCATACTTGAGTTAAGGCAATCTTGACGCCCCGTGCCGCGCAAGCTTGGCGTACCATGTCAATCTCAGCATCGGTATCACTGACGAATTGATTAATAGCCACTACCACTGGCAAACCATAAACCGTTTGCATATTGTCGATATGTTTAAATAAGTTTGGTAACCCGTGCTCAAGTGCCGATACATTCTCCTGCATCAGCGCATCTTTTTTGATGCCGCCATTATATTTTAGGGCGCGAATGGTCGCTACAATCACTGCTGCATCAGGGGCGAGTCCTGATAATCGGCATTTAATATCACAAAACTTCTGCGCGCCAAGGTCTGCGCCAAACCCCGCTTCAGTCAGGGTGTAATCCGATAAATGCATGGCAACACGGGTGGCAATCACCGAGTTACAGCCATGAGCGATATTGGCAAACGGTCCACCATGAACGATGGCAGGCGTGCCCTCGATAGTCTGCACTAAATTGGGCTTGATGGCCTCTTTTAGCAATGCTGCCATCGCGCCATGGGCATTTAAATCTTTGGCATAAATGGGCTGCTTATCCTGATTATACGCCACCAAGATATTGCCCAAACGCTGTTTTAAATCCGCCAAATCGGTCGCCAAACAAAAAATTGCCATCACCTCAGAGGCGACGGTAATATCAAAGCCATCTTCACGCACCACGCCATCGCTCGTTTTGCCTAAGCCACTGATAATATTGCGCAGCTGACGGTCATTCATATCGAGCGCGCGCCGCCAAAAAATCTGTTTGGGGTCGATATCGAGCGCATTCCCTTGATAAATATGATTGTCCAGCAATGCCGCTAATAAGTTATTTGCCGCGCCAATCGCATGGAAATCCCCCGTGAAATGCAGGTTAATATCCTCCATCGGTAGCACTTGCGCGTAACCACCGCCTGCCGCGCCGCCTTTCATCCCAAATACGGGACCGAGTGACGGCTCACGTAGCGCCACCGTGGTTTTTTTACCATTGCCTTGTTGCTGATGCAGGCGATTTAAGGCATCGGCTAAACCGATCGTAATCGTGGTTTTACCTTCACCAGCCGGCGTTGGATTGATTGCGGTGACCAATATCAGTTTGCTACGTTTGGCTTTGGCGGGCATGGCAAACACCGCATTGGGATTTATCTTGGCTTTATAGTAGCCATAAGGCTCTATGTCGCTGGCAGATAACCCCAGCTGCTGAGCAATGCTATGGATAGGCTGCAATACGGTATTTTGGGCAATGGTAATATCGGACGGTACGGTCATAGTTAGGTCTCAGTAGGCGCGCTATCATGTGCAAGTGGAGGACTCATGGGCAAGCCAGTCTATCGCAAAGTTAGTCGCTCAATAAAAAATCAAGCAAATCGGCAAAGCTGGTAAAGGTATAAGTGGGATTACTGTCACTGATATTTTTGCCATAATTATAGCCATAAGATAAGCCAATGGTGTCGATACCCGCGCGTTGTCCGGCATAAATATCATTGATAGAATCGCCAATCATTAGCGCTTTATCTTGCATCACTCCCAGCTGGTCACAGACATGCAGTAATGGCGCGGGGTCAGGTTTTTTGGCGGACAAACTATCGCCGCCGAGCACCATCTCAAACAGCGGCGTCCAACCAAAATGCTCTAATATTTTGGGCACAAAGCGTATCGGCTTATTGGTCACTAGCGCTAAGGTATAGCCCGCCTGTTTTAAGGCTCGCAAACCGCTATCGACATCAGGATAAGCCAGCGTTTTACTGGTTTTAGGCGCAGCATAAGCCTCAAAAAATAGCTTTTGGGCAGCGTCTATCTCTGCGGCTGACAGACTAGGGTCACTCTCAACCTGACCAGATAAGGCGCGCTCAACCAGCATACGCGCGCCATTGCCGACCCATTGCTCGATGGTCTCAAGCGGATAAGTGGCTTTGCCCAATTGCGCTAACATCGCATTGGTCGCATCGGCTAAATCAGGAACGCTATCAATCAACGTACCATCGAAATCAAATATCAACAGCTGTTTATTTATCATCGGTATTTTACTCATAATAATTATTATTCCTTATCGTCAAAAGTTTTATCTGCCGTCACCTTAGCACAGCACTGCCTCAAATCTCATCGTTTAAATAAGCATAAAAAAACCCCAAACATTGCTGTTTAGGGTTTTTTAGCGGCTTATTTAAAAGCAAAATGTAGTCAACGAAATGGTGGCTCGAGGCAGGATCGAACTGCCGACACACGGATTTTCAATCCGTTGCTCTACCTACTGAGCTATCGAGCCGTCTTCGTTGAGGACGCTATTAAACTAAATATACGCCCTGCTGTCAAGAAGTTTTTGCATTATCTGCTATAAAAACTCAAAAATAATCTGTTATGGCTTAATAAGGTGTTGGCATGAGTCAAATAAAGCTCATTAATCTTTGACACGCAATAGCTCATACTCGCTCATGATACGGTGAATATCCGCATCGACAGGGACAAACTCACGCACGCCTTTTTTGACCTCGGCATCATAGACCAGTTTAATGAACTTAGCGTCGATAGCACGTTTACGATTTTCGCGATGCACGGTGAGATATTGCAAGCGTTTGGCATTGGTTTGGCCATCATCAAAGCAGGCCACTGCAGCAATAGGCTTGTCATTAAACATCCCGACGTAGAGTGTCTGACCACGCTTAAAGCCTTGCTCGACGATGTTTAATACTTCTGCGCCACTAGGCTGCGTATCATCACTGTCATACAAGGCATGCAGACGCTCAGACAGCTCATTTTCGCGCGCAGGCTTTTTGATCAGTGGAGCGTCCAAGCTGTTGATGGCAATCGCTTCTAAAGGCATAGTCGGTTCCTATAATATGATATAGCGCAGGATAGTAGGGCAGGCGCGGCCATGATTGATAATATTGAACACA
>DAIPIF010000195.1:0-4080 GCA_036770925.1 Psychrobacter sp. | reverse complement strand
GGTGGCATTCGTATCACTCAAGCTGAGCTGGCAAGCGTCATTGATAATCCAAAACACTATCTGTTCATTTATCCAAAAACGACCACTGGTGAACGCGGTGGAGATGAAACCGGTGAGCTCTTAGGCTGTATCGCGGTGGAGATGAAAACGGATGGTGATGTCAATAACAAAGCTTATATCGGCATGTTTGCAGTACATCCAGAGCTACAGGGGCAGGGCGTTGGCAATGTAATTTTAGAAGCCGCTGAGACTTTTGCGACTCGGCATCTAGCATCTGATAATCAGCAGCCATGCCGCCTTACTATGTCTATTTTAAGCCATCGCCCTGAGCTCTTGGCTTATTATCAACGCCGCGGTTATCAGTTGAATGGTAATAGCATGCCGTTCCCAGAGGATGGTGATAATGGCGAGCCAAAGCGGCAAGACTTACAGTTACTAGAGCTTGAGAAAAAGATAGATAATGAGCAGTAAGTCCTATGGCATGTCATTATTTACAAGATTTTGTTCAAATTGCGCACAGACCCCAGTATTAACCCCTATAAAACTAATGCTATAGAAGCCATACTATGAAAATACTACAACCTATCACTATTGGTGGAGTGACGTTTAAAAACCGCTTAATGCTGCCACCGCTGACGACAGGCTATGAAGCAAAGGACGGTAGCATCAGCTCACAAAGCCTATCTTTTTATCGCCGTTTAGCGCAAGGGGGCGTAGGTTACATTGTGCTCGGTGATGTTGCTCCGATACCTAGCTTTGCGCAAACCCCTAAACTATTTGACGATAGTCAAATTGATGGTTTTCGGCAGCTTGCCGATAGCGTGCATCGTTATGGGGCAAAAATTGGCATCCAAATATTTCATCCTGAATACGATGTCGACGCCATTAACCAAATGTTCGCTAATGGCGAGCAGAATAAGGTTCGGGCGCGATTAGATTATGAGATGCAGCACTTCGTCAATGAAGTGAGCGAAGAGAGCTTAATGCTGATCATTGATAAAATGTGTGCGTGTGCCAAGCGTGCGCAACAAGCAGGGATTGATGTCATCCAAGTCCATGGGGATAGGTTAGTAGGGGCTCTATGTAGCACGCAGCTCAATACCCGTACTGATAAATTTGGTGGCTCGCTTAAAAACCGTACACGTTTTGCCTTACTGTTAGTACAAGCGTTAAAGAAAGCCGTGCCAACTATGGTTATCGATTATAAGCTGTCAGTAGTCACGCCTACGCGCGGTAAAGGCGGGGTTGATGAGAGTGATGCACCGCAATTTGCGCAGTGGCTTGAAGGTGCTGGTGTAGACATGATTCATGTCGGTCAGGCCAATCATACGGTCAACTTAGCCGACACTATCCCGCCAATGGGCGTGCAGCCCTATTGTTTTTTTGCAGACATTGCACAGTCCGTCAAACAAGTGGTCACTATTCCGGTGAGTACTTCGGGGCGTATTATTGACCCTGAGATGGCAGAAGCTATGCTACAAAACGAGCAGGTTGATATGATTGGTATAGGTCGTGCGCTATTGGCTGACCCTGACTGGTCAAACAAAGCCGCGGCTGGTAAGCATAAAGACATTCGTCGTTGTATCAGTTGTAATGTCTGCGTTGATGCCGTCATGAATCGATCTTTTATGATTTGTACGGTTAATCCAGAGAACGGCTTTGAAGAGACTAGAACTATCACGCCTGCCAAGATTAAGAAAAAGATCGTCGTGGTCGGTGGTGGTCCTGCTGGACTTGAAGCCGCTCGTGTCGCTGCCGTAAAAGGTCATCATGTGACGCTGTTTGAAAAAGAGCATAAGCTTGGTGGGCAGTTAAATATCGCTGATGTCCCACCGCGTAAAATTGAGCTGCAACGCTTGACAGAAGACTTAATACACGCGGTAAAATCTAAGGGTGTGAATTTACGTCTCAATGAAATAGCCACTGCAGAAAGTATATTAGCGTTAGAGCCTGATGCGGTGATTGTAGCGGTTGGTGCGACCAGCTTTATTCCAGCCATTTCAGGCATAGATAATGTGAATGTCAAAGATGCATGGAAAGTGCTGGCAGGCACGCAAACAGTGTCTGGTCGTGTCGTTATCATCGGTGGCGGGGTCGTCGGTTGCGAGACTGCTGAATATCTCGCTGAGCTTGGCTGTAAAGTGTCGATAGTCGAGATGTCAGATAGTATTACGAACGCTATCAGTGTGACGATTGTACCTACAATGCTGGCGAACTATCAGCAATTCGATGTTAAGACGTATATGGCACACAAGGTCACGGCCATTACTGAAAATGAAGTACATTGTGACATTAAGGATAAAGATACCGTGCGCCTTCCCTACGACTATGTCGTCATCGCTAGTGGTGCGCGTTCAGTGAGGTTTGATACCGCAGAATTCATTGCTAATGGCATTGAGATTATCGAAGTTGGAGACTGTGCCAAAGTGGCTGATATCTCGTATGCAACCAAAACCGCTTATGATGCTGCTAATGCGCTTTAAGTTTTTAAAGCACTGTTTATCAGCTCTCACGCATAACCTATCAGCATTGAGCGCCGTTTAATTTGCCCAAAAATGTCTAAACGTCATAAATAAACCCATACTTAATAATAAAAATGCCACGATAATTAAGCGCTTAAACCAGTTAAATGCGGGCAAGCGCGTGGCATTGCTATCTGACATTAGATACGCAAACAGGCAAAGCAAGCTTGCCGCCAAAGTCATAATGCCAAGCCCAATCGGTAAAATAAATAAATACACCTGCCACACAGTCATCTCACAACGGTCATTATTAAGCGCATCATAGCAGTATCGTGATTGTGCTGTCTGTAAGCCTTTTCTGCAAAGTAACATTTGGATGAGCATTTATATGTCGAGGCTCTCTTACTGTAGTCCATTTCCGACGATTCTTTTTCTCACGCCTATCCTCATTATTGGAGTCATAGTAATTCCTAACTGTGCTCTGCAAATTCTAATCAACAAGATACAAGTTGGTTTACGACAAAAGTTTACTGAAAGGCTTGAGAATATTGAGGAATAGAGCTCAGTTTTGAGTTACAATTGCTTAAAATTCGCGTAACATTTTGCAAAAATGAGATAATGATGAGTAATTTAAGAAGAGTTGCCTTAATCGCATTGTTTATGCCCCTGTTGGTTGCCTGTTCTAAGGCTCCTTCCGATAGTATAGTAGAAGGTTTAGTCGAAGCTCAATATCAGCAAGCCAATAGCATGATGGATGATGCGATGAAAAATGCGGGTAGTGCCGAGATGACAAAAGCTATGAGCGGTATGATGAAAGGTATGATGCCGACTCTCGAAAGCGTAGAAAACGTCAATTGTGACACTACCGAGGGAGAGAATACTTATATGTGCACTGCTGATATCACGCAAACAATCAGTGGTAACAGCAGCACCAATAATGCTAGCTTCAAAGTCTACCAAGTAAATGATGAGTGGGTATTAGGAATGTAGACCATATTGGCATAGTAAATGTATAGCCGTAATGAACGTAATAAACAGGGAAACCGTTAGTAATGACTGATAATACTCAACAAAACCAAGTGAATATCAATACACCTAGTAGTACTGATTACAGAGGCACTCAAACCGATAGTGCGACCAACACACCAACGCCGACTGCCACTAGCACAACGCAAGATTCCAATAACATGGCGCTTTTGAATTGGTTGGGCTGTTTATTCTTCGGCTTTATTCCGCCATTAGTCCTCTTTTTGGTAAAAAAAGACGATGCTTATGTGCAGGCGCAAGCCAAAGAAGCCCTTAATTGGTCTATTACCTTTTTCATAACTTATATCGGCTTATGGATTGTAGCGATGATACTGGGCGCTATTTTGGGATATATTTGGACACCATTAGCCTTTATTCCGATGATATTCGTATTTTTATATGCTTTTTCTCATATTATCGTTTGTGTGATGGGTGCTGTTAAATCCTCTTCCGGTCAGGATTTCAAAGTTCCGTTTAATATTCGACTGATTAAATAGTTTTATAAAAAATAGATCCTTTTTAGAGAGATAATATGTTCAAAAAGATCGTTTTCCTAACTATTACGTCAGTACTATTTGCTGGCTGTGCCTCT
>DAIPIF010000194.1:0-4115 GCA_036770925.1 Psychrobacter sp. | reverse complement strand
TGGCAGTGATGCGGAAATGCTCAAACTGGCACAAGAGATTATTGACGCTCAGCAGCCTGAGATTGAGCAGATGCAAAACTGGCTAACGGCTAACCCTGATGCTGCTGCGCCCGCGCCTGATACCCAAGCGATGCAGCAAGCTTATGCCGCCGGTATGGATGCGATGCATAAAGATATGATGCTTGGGATTACCGATCCAAACCCTGACATGGCGTTTGCTCGCGGTATGTTACCGCATCACGTTGGCGCGGTTGACATGGCAAAAATTCAGCTTAAATATGGCAGTGATGCGGAAATGCTCAAACTGGCACAAGAGATTATTGACGCTCAGCAGTCTGAGATTGAGCAGATGCAAAACTGGATCAACGCTAATAAAGCTTAGTATTGGCTAAGCTTGAAACATTAAGTGCCATAAACTGAGCGTGTAGGGCGCGCTCATAATGCAGGTCAACCACCAATTTATCATAGCCTTATATTCGCCTGACCGAGTGATTGTGATAAATTTTAATATTTTGTGCGCTGAGAGTTGACAGTCCTAAAAAAATGCGTATAATACACCCTCATCATCTAGTGATACTAACTAATACAGTTAATCACCTAGAAGATAATTTAGCGGGAATAGCTCAGTGGTAGAGCATAACCTTGCCAAGGTTGGGGTCGAGAGTTCGAATCTCTTTTCCCGCTCCAAACATGGCTCTTTAAGAGCACTAAAGCCTCACAACTTAATAAGCTGTGAGGCTTTTTTTTATGCCCTAATTTTGCTTTTAAGCAGAGGTATTTAAAACAGAGAGAATTGAGTTATGAGATAAATAAACGACAATAGTTGTCGTGTGACTTATTTTCGCCCCTTTCTTTTTATAAGGATTTATATTATAGTTTTTAGGTCATGCAGAAATAATGTACTATAGAGTGAATCCCCGAAGCGCAATGCTTCATCTCCTCACTCTATTATTTATGTGACCGCTCAAGCTGTTCATCGGTATGAATTATTAGCGCTTTAACCCTCCATCAATAAAAACCCAAAACTCAAAAATTCAAGTTAAAAACAGCCATCATACGGGTGGCGCACTTATTGTTGTCAAAATTCTAAGCCAGCATCATTAAAAATAAAATAAGCCAACTAAAAATGTGGCGACTAAATATGGCGACTAACTATTCTAAAAACCATAAGGAAGCGAGGATGACTATTGCAAAATATACTTTTGAGCAAAATCGGATAGATAATGTAGAGTGGTCAGGGGTATCAAGGCTGTCAAGCTTGCCGTCATTGCCCAATGATGGTCGGGCACCTGCGCTGAAAATACCATTGTTTTATCTGATGACAGTGTCTATTAATACTTATGAAGCGGAGGTTTATTTTGTTAATAATACCGAGCAGACACTGCGCTTTGTTGCGCCCTTTAAGCTCTATCAGAATCTGAATGATGCCAATGTGACACTCAATGAGAGCAGTGAGCGCACGGTACATAAGGCGAAGCTGTATGCGGACGATATGCAGCGATTATATACGGATGTCCTGCCTCATCAAGGCGTGCGTATGGGACGCACTCACATTATCTATGATAGCGATGCGCTGATGCAGTGGTTTATTCAAGTGCCGTATAAAAGTATAGATAGCCATTATGCGATTTGGCGCTTTAATGTGCTTGAAAAAGGCGGTATTGGTGAGCGATATCCATTGCTGTGGGATGATTTTAGCAAGCCTACCCATATGCTCAGTTGTGAGGCGGTGTCTGAGCGCGGTGAGATGCCGCTAGAGCCGTCACTATATAATGAGCGTTGTTCGGTGTTCGATAGTTTGATGGCGTCTTTGGGGGTGGCAGAGGCGCTATTGGTATTGGCGATTAACGATGTATTATATCGCTATTGTATCGGTTGGAGTGCGCCCTATAACGAGTCGGATATTCAGGCAAAAGATATCGCCCGTCAATTACAACAGCTAAAGCCTAATGAGGTTAATATAGTGCAGATTATCGTACAAAAGGTTTATGATTTTTGGTTTGATAAAGGCTTTGCGAAAAACGTCTCAGAGCAAGCGTGCGCAGAGATTTTGGCTTTGTATCAGGCATGGAGTGCGCATACGCTCAAATAGCGGGATGCCTAAGCAGTAATCGAAGCGTATTTCATTATCAAAATTTCATCATCAAGATTTAATCATTAAAAGGGTCGTATTATGATGTTGCCGATTGAGAATAACGATACTTTTTTACTGTTTTTTCACGGTCTTGATTCAAGTAATGAGACCAGTAAATATACCTGTATTAGCCGTGAGCCTAAATACTGCCAAACGGTCAATTATCGAGAGAACTTTCAACAAGTTTTTGAGACGTATGAAGCTTTAATTCAACAAAAAATGCAAGCCTATCCTAGGCTAGTACTGGCAGGTCATTCATTGGGCGGCTGGTTTGCCAATTATTTTGCGCATAAGTATCATTTGCGCGCGCTACTGATTGCGCCCTGTATTTATCCGAGTGAGGTTTTAGCTGATTGTATTCCTATCGTAGCGGCGATGAAGCTGTCGTTTCCAACCTCTAATACTGAAATGATGCGGGTCATGGTGGAGGTGGACGATGAGTCTTTGGATGTGGCAGTCGCCCGCCGTACGTTGGTAAATTTACCTGAAAGCTGGGAGGTGGAATACTTTGAGCGCGGTCATCACCGTATTGCGCGTAGTAGTGATATTTGGTATCACTTGATGCACTTATGCGAAGACCCGATAGTGTGGATGGATGCGGCGACATTTCATGGTGAGGATTAAGCGGATGATTTTTACTAAACATAGCTCTGTTATGAGCCAATAAGGCAACCCCAAAAGCACGCATTGAGTCTCATCTTAAAATTTAGGTCGTACTATGTCAGATAATTTACCTCGCACTCGCATAAAAAAACTCTCGCCACTTTTAATCAATCAACTGGCAGCAGGGGAAGTGGTGACGCGTCCGGCGGCAGTGGTCAAAGAGCTGCTCGAAAACGCCATTGATGCGGGCGCGACTTATATTGAGGTACGTATCACCCAAGGCGGTATGGGGCTGATAGAAGTGGCGGATAATGGCTGCGGTATTCATCCTGATGATATGGTGATGGCGATTACTCGTCATGCCACCAGCAAAGTCGCTGATGTGGCAAACTTGCAGGGTATTAGCACGTTAGGGTTTCGCGGTGAAGCACTGTCAGCGATGGCGGCAGTCTCACGCCTGACCCTTATCAGCAGCCATGATGACAGTGGTATCGGTCGGCAATTACAGGTGGCAGGCATCCTTGCCGATAACCCCAAGCTGACCCCCGTTGTGCACCATCAAGGCACGACAGTGACGGTAAAGGACTTATATTTTAATGTGCCGGCGCGGCGCGGTAATCTAAAATCTATCGCCACTGAATTTAATCATATCGAAACCATCGTGCGCGAGGTGGCGCTGGCACGTTCGGATGTGACGCTGAACTTATATCATGAGGATAAACAGCGCCTATCGTTGTCTGCCATTGCGACCGATTTAGCCCGTTTAAACCAAAACTCTAACGGCTCAATTGTGGGCGCTGCTATAGACCATCGTTTGTCTTTATCACGCCTTGAGCAAGCATTAGGCATGAATTTAACTGATAATGCGCTTGATATTGCCATAGATTTATCGAGCTTAATGCAGACCTCTATTGATACGGGCAGCTCATTATCACCGTCATTCTCAGAGCAATCAGCCCATATTAGCGGTTGGTTATGGCCTATGAATCGTAATCGCTCGCAAACCGCGCATCCTGCCTTGCCAAAGCTGTTGTATGTCAACGGGCGCTTGATTAAAGAGGTGGTCATTAGTGCCCAGTTGCGCCAGCTTGCCCAAAGTGCGCAATTTGATACTATGGGCTACGCGCTTTATTTTGAGCTGCCCCCGCAGTGGCTCAATGTTAATGTCCATCCTAGCAAACAGCGCATAAAAATCAGCCCGCTGAATAATATTATGGCGCATTTGAGTCATACGCTGCGCCTAAAGCTCAAAGCCTTAGAGGTAATCGCGCCTGCTATCGGTGGCGCTGCTATTGCTGACACTGATAACGCTATCACTACTGGCAAAAATGCTACCACTCAACATCTCAATCAGGAGGTGGCTTATAACTCAGCATAT
>DAIPIF010000193.1:0-4196 GCA_036770925.1 Psychrobacter sp. | reverse complement strand
TACCCGCGGCTGAAGCGTTATCTATGGCGTTTTCATGCTTCGCATACTGCAGCCACGCTTGTGCTTGATAAGCAAAATAGGCTTGAGAAGAGGGCGTCTTTGTTTGCTGAAAAACGGGCAGTTGCAGGCGCATATAATCCATCTCATTATCACAATACGCCGTTGCATCTATCTTATTGTCCGCTAAAGTGGGCTGAAAACGATAGTCGTTATCTACAGGTTGCGCGAGTGCTTGCGTCAAGGGCGCGGCGGTCAATAACAACATCCCTGATACTAAACGGATACTACAAGAGCGCCATCGCTGACCAGACAACGCTTTATATTTAGGGATAATAAGCAGCTTATTGAACATAATATATACCTTATATCACAGTGCTCATGTGTCGCACGAAGATAAAATGACCTATCATTATAGAAGCCTTATAAGCCTGCAATTCCCGATACAGACTGCATAGCCTTAATCAACGCCTTAATCAACCGTGGTATTAAACGCCACCGCGGCTGATTTTTTAGCGGGCAGCAGTTTGATATGCCAGCGTAGAGAGCGATATTCAGATAAAGGGATTTTGACCATTTTGCCATCTACCTTACGCATGAGCGGCAAATCCGCATAATTTTTGCTATCGATACTTGCCTGCGCACTAGCGGGGATAACGTCACCGGTAAAGGTCATATTAATCGGAATAGGCACCACTACTGCCAAATCACTGATATCTTTGTCGATGGTATTGGTATAAGTGGCTTTATACTGGATGACTGTGCCGACGGGTGCCGTACTAACAGGCGCGTAAACCAGCTGACCTGCCGCGTTAGTGGTCACTTTATTGGCTTGTAGTTGCATCTTTAGAGGTTCTGCGGCTTGCGCGTTACCAAGTAGCGCTAAAGATGTCATAGCAATCGTCATGAGCTTGGTGAAAGCGGATGCTGTGTTCATACTAAAATCCTGTTTTGATGGGTAACGCTAAAACGATGATTATATAAGCTCAACGTTACTACATTATAAGATGCTATTGACTCATAAAAGCAATCAAAGATACAGCCGATATAGGGGTGAGTTCTTATTGTATTTATCTTAGCTTTTAATCGCTATTATATAACCTTTTCAGGGGTTTAGATAAATAATAACACTGTAGTTTGAACCGCGCCAAGTGCCTAGTATCGCCTACTATTTTTTTGAAAAATACTTATAACACAGTCATTTTCACATTGTGGTGAATATCTTAGTAAAAATCGCTTATAGTATAAGCTCTCATTTTTTGTGTTATCAAAGATTAAGAGGCTTAGTTAAGCGTTTTGACTGGATAGGTGGATGATGATAAATGTGATAGGGTAATTTATGCGACTCGCCTGAGTAGCATGCTATGCTAAGACGGCTGGGCGAAAATTATCGCATCAAGCAGCGCCCGCCGCCAAAATTGCTCAATAATGATGCTAATGGCGTCATAATTATTTTAATAGTGATATTAATAAAAACCCCTGTTATCGTGCAGGAATAACTCATATAAAAGGATTGTTACCAATGAATTATTATAAGGATGTTGATAGCTTAGAGACTCAAGAGTGGCTGGAAGCCTTTGAATCTGTCATCAAACATGCGGATAAAGACCGTGCGCAGTTTTTATTAAAGGCGCTATATAATATGGCGGCACAAGAGGGTCTGCCGTTTAACCGTTTGGATACCGCCTACCTCAACACCATTGCTGTCGAAGATGAGCCGATGTATCCCGGAGATTTGACCATTGAGCGCAAAATCCGCGCGCTGGTGCGTTACAACGCTTTGGCAATGGTGATGCGCGCCAATAAAAACGATGATGATTTGGGTGGTCATTTAGCGACCTTTGCCTCAAGTGCGACGCTTTATGAGACAGGATTTAACCACTTTTTCCGTGCTGCCAGTGATCATTTCGGTGGTGATATGATTTATTATCAAGGTCACTCAGCGCCTGGTATTTATGCGCGCTCCTATTTAGAGGGGCGTTTGACGGAAGAGCAGCTGGTTAATTTTCGCCGTGAAGTGGGCGGTAAAGGTCTCTCAAGCTATCCGCATCCTTATTTGATGCCAGATTATTGGCAGTTCCCAACCGTTTCTATGGGTTTGGGACCTATCATGTCGATTTATCATGCGCATGTGCATAATTATTTGATTAATCGCGGCTTAATGGAAGCCGAAGGACGTAAGATTTGGACGTTCTTGGGCGATGGTGAGACCGATGAGCCAGAAAGCTTAGGTGCCATCTCGCTTGCGGGTCGTGAAAAGCTTGAGAACCTGATTTGGGTGGTCAACTGTAACCTACAGCGTCTAGATGGTCCTGTGCGCGGTAATGGCAAGATTATCCAAGAGCTTGAATCGGTGTTTCGTGGTGCCGGCTGGCGGGTTATTAAAGTGGTTTGGGGCGGTAAGTGGGATAGTCTGCTCGATAAAGATGACACCGGTGTGCTCAAATATCGTATGGAGGAGGCGGTTGATGGCGAGTATCAACTGTATGAGACGCGTGAGCCTGCCTTTACCCGTAAAGAGTTCTTTAATAAATATCCTGAGCTTGAGGAGATGGCAAACGAGCTGTCGGACGATGATATTTTACGCCTAAATCGTGGGGGTCATGACCCGATGAAAGTGTATGCCGCCTTTAGTGAGGCGATGAAAACCAAAGGTCAGCCGACCGTAGTCTTAGTGAAGACCGTCAAAGGCTATGGTCTATCGAACCAAGCACAATCAGTCAATAAATCCCATCAAATCAAAAAGCTCGACCAAGAAGCTTTGGTCTATTTCCGAGACCGTTTTGACTTGCCGTTTACCGATGAGCAACTAGAAACCTTACCGTTTTATCGTCCTGATGAAGATTCAGCAGAGATGAAATACCTAAAAGGTCGCCGTGAAGCGTTAGGTGGTCATCTGCCCAATCGCCGCAGTGGTCATATTCCTCTAAATATCCCTGAACTGTCTATTTTTGAGCGGGTACTCCAAGGCAGTAAAGGTAAAAAGCAATCAACCACGATGGTATTTGTGCGCCTGCTATCTGCGATGCTCAAAAACAAAGACATTCAAGATCGCGTCGTCCCTATCGTTCCAGACGAGGCGCGTACCTTTGGTTTAGAGGGCATGTTCCGTCAATTGGGTATTTATTCCGCTATCGGACAAAAATATACCCCAGAAGATAACGAAGCCTTGATGGGTTATAAAGAAGCCAAAGATGGGCATATGCTACAAGAAGGCATTAATGAGGCGGGCGCGATGAGTACGTGGATTGCCTTAGCAACCAGCTATTCAACCAATGCGTTACCGATGATTCCACTTTATATTTACTACTCTATGTTTGGTTTTCAGCGCGTCGGGGATTTGGCATGGGCGGCAGGTGACTGTCAGGCGCAAGGTTTCTTATTAGGCGGTACTGCAGGACGCACCACCCTAAACGGTGAAGGCTTGCAGCATCAAGATGGACATTCGCAAATATTATTTAACGTTATTCCGAACTGTGTCAGCTATGATCCCTGCTTTGGTTATGAGCTGGCGGTCATTATGCATGATGGTCTGCGCCGGATGTATAGCGAGGGCGAGCGCATTTATTACTATCTCACCTTGATGAATGAGAATTATGAGCAGCCTGCGATGCCAGAAGGGGTTGAAGAGGGCATTAAGCGCGGTATGTATTTGCTTGAAGATAATGGCTCAACCCAAGTACAGCTACTCGGTTCTGGGGTGATTTTACGTGAAGTGCAAAAAGCGGCACGTATCTTACAAGAAGAGTTCAGTATTACCGCTAACGTTTGGAGCGTGACCAGCTTTAATGAATTGACTCGTGACGGCATGGCGTGTGATGACTATAACCGCCTGCATCCTATGGAAGAAGAGATAGTGCCTTGGGTCACCGAGCAATTAGCGCCGCATAAAGGCGTGGTGGTTGCCGCTACCGATTATATGCGTAATTACGCAGAACAAATCCGTGGTTGGCTGCCAGATAATCGTCCTTATACCACCTTAGGTACAGACGGTTACGGTCGTTCTGATACACGAGAGCAGCTGCGTAGCTTCTTCCATGTCGATGCCGCCCACATCGTAGTATCTACCTTGAAGCGTTTGGCGGATGAAGGGGAAGTGGAGATGCGTTTGGTCAAAGACGCCATTTCAAGCTTCGGTATCGATGCCGATCAGCCGCCAGCATGGCAGCAGCAGCCTCATTATGACCATTTCCCCGATG
>DAIPIF010000192.1:0-4201 GCA_036770925.1 Psychrobacter sp. | reverse complement strand
TTTTGTCACCTTTAAAATCATGGGCAAAGATTATGATGCCGCCGTTTTGGCAGCGGGACATTCGGGTTTTGGTATGGGTGCCACGCCAACGGCTATTGCCAATATGCAGGCGGTGACCGATCGCTATCTGCCGTCACCTAAAGCGTTTTTGATTGTACCGATGGTTGGCGCGTTCTTTGTCGATATCGTTAACGCGACGGTATTGCAGATATTCACGAAGATACCGTTTTAATAAAGAGGGCAAAATCCTAAAATTAGCCTGAATTGATAGCAGTCAGCCCCGATTATATTTTGTATAATTGGGGCTTTTGTTTAGGCGTGATACAGGATTTGTTATGTTTGGTATTACTGATATTAGCGCATATATTATCGGCTCAATTATTATCATTTTATTGCCAGGTCCTAACAGCTTATATTGCCTCTCTGTGGCAGCCGCTCATGGGGTACGTAAAGGCTATCGCGCAGTAGCAGGTATCTTCGTCGGTGACAGCATTTTGATGCTAGTGACGGTACTGGGCGTGGGCGGACTGTTAAAGCTGTATCCGATTTTATTTAATGCCATCAAGCTCATTGGCGGCTTATATTTACTGTATCTTGGGATAAAGTTACTGATGGGTGCGTATCAGACCTTTCGCCATCGGCATCTGCTCGCTGATGCCAAACCCAAGCTCGCAGCCCCGCCAAAAGACCAAAACTTCTTCTACCGTGCTATGCTGCTCAGCCTGACCAATCCTAAAGGCATTTTGTTTTTCTTATCGTTTTTTGTCCAATTCGTAGACCCTGCTTATGCGCATCCGTTTTTATCATTTTTTATCTTGGCAATTATTTTACAAATCCTCAGTGTCAGTTATCAAAGTGTGATGGTATTTGCCGGTAAAAACCTAGCACACCAGTTTAGCCAGTCACCGCGCTTAATTATCGTCAGTATGAGCATCACTGGTTTTATATTTATTGGCTTTGCGATTAATTTATGGTTAGCGCAATTAACTTAATATGAGCTGTGAGGTGCTTCATTTAATTTATGATACATTTATCGGTATCTTAGAGGACGGTCAGGCGCTTGAGCAAGGATTAGTTGGCATAAAAAAACCGCCTAGCAAAAAGCTAAGCGGTTTTTTATTTTGCGGATGCTTAATAAAAATCCATTACCAATTACTGATTTTTAGCATAGACCGGTTTTTTGGCACAAATGGCTTCAACTTTAGCGCGGACTTCAGCCGTCACTTTTTCATCACCACGGCTATCGAGCACATCACAAATCCAGTTTGCGAGTTCTTTAACATCGTCTTCATCGAAGCCGCGAGTAGTAATGGCAGGCGTACCGATACGAATACCAGAGGTCACAAACGGTGATTTTGGATCGTTTGGCACAGCGTTTTTATTGACCGTAATATGCGCCTCACCCAACCACTGATCCGCCTCTTTACCAGTCATTTCTTGCTTAATTAAGCTGATAAGCATCAGATGGTTTTCAGTGCCGCCAGAGACGATATCATAGCCGCGTGCTTGAATCACTTCTGCCATGGCTTTGGCGTTTTTGACCACTTGTTGCTGATAGGTTTTGAAGTTATCTTCTAACGCTTCTTTAAAGCAAATCGCTTTTGCGGCGATAACGTGCATTAAAGGACCGCCTTGGTTACCAGGGAAGACCGCTGAGTTTAGTTTTTTCGCCAGTTTTTCATCGCGTGATAAAATAATACCTGAGCGCGGACCACGTAGGGTTTTGTGCGTGGTGGTGGTGACCACATCGGCAAACGGTACTGGGTTGGGATACACACCGCCCGCAATCAGTCCTGCCACGTGCGCCATATCGACAAATAAGTAGGCACCCACGCTATCGGCGATGTCACGGAAACGCTGCCAGTCAACCACTTGTGAGTAGGCTGAAAACCCTGCGATAATCATTTTTGGCTTGTGCTCTTTTGCTAAGCGCTCAACGTCGTCATAGTCAATTAAGCCGGTTTCTTCTACTAAGCCATACTGTACCGCGTTATAGTTCAAACCTGAAAAGTTAATGTGCGCGCCGTGGGTTAAGTGACCACCCGCATCAAGGCTCATGCCAAGCACGGTATCATTGGCATTAAGCAGCGCCAAAAATACCGCTGAGTTCGCCTGACTGCCTGAGTGCGGCTGCACGTTGACATACTCAGCACCAAACAGCTCTTTGGCACGGTCAATCGCTAATTGCTCGACGACATCCACATGCTCACAACCCCCATAATAACGTTTGCCAGGATAGCCTTCAGCGTATTTATTGGTCAAATCCGAGCCTTGCGCTTCCATCACCGCTTGTGAGCAGTAGTTTTCTGAGGCAATCATTTCAATGTGATTTTCTTGACGGACGCTTTCAGCTGCCATAGCATCTGCAAGAATGGGGTCAAAATCTTTAATAGAAATATCTTTAAACATAACAAGGTCCTATATCAAATCATTACTAACAAGGGAGTGAAAAAACAGCGTTTAACAAGATTACAATAAAGAAGAGATGGCGACAGAGCGCCTGAAAAATCCCTCAAAAAAGGCAGTTAAAATCAGTGGCGCTCTCTTACTTAGCGATTGCTTAACGATAGGATTTATGCGTTACGGCATCATCATTATCGAGGTAAACAAGTGTATCATGAAACTTTATAATACCAACCTAAAAAGTACTCACGGAATGCTGAATGGCTGAAATGCGCCCAAAAAAGTCTCGCTAATCAGTAAGGGACGCCCATACCAATCATAACGCGTTTGCCGCTGCCAGCCCTCAGCAGTCGCAGTGATAAAACGCGTGCTTGGCAGCGTACGGCTACGTTTAAAGAGCACGTAACCGATAGGCGTGCCTTGTAGATATTGCAGACGCTTTGCATCGCCTTGTAGGCTGATGAGCGGAAAAATACTTTGCGCTTGTACCCACGGCGCAGCCTCATTGCCATAAAGCGTTGCTTCGCGTATCCATGCCAGTAGCGGACGATTGAGCGCGGCGCGGTGTAAGCCTAACTGGCGCTTTTGGGTCAATGACAGCAGCCGATAGCCCTCAAACTGGCGCTCCACTCGTAGCGGCTGACCGGCTTTTGCCTCAAGCTTAGCGGTCAATGAACCCTGAATATTCAACCATGGCAACAGCTCAGTAGGGGGTAACTCAGCAGGGCGGCTATGAGCGATCAAGTGGTTATGAGCTATAGAATTACTAGAAACAAAGTCACACATAGTTAAAAAAGCCGTATTTATTAAAAATTTACTTGTGGGTAGCGTCGGCAAATACGGGCATATTATCCGCATTAAACGGCAAAGCAGCATGAGCGTGCTGGCGATATTCAGCCATTTGCAGGCGCTCTTGCACACAAAAATTATGAATCGCAGGCACAAAACGCGCGTCATAAATACGGTGCAAGGAGTGGGTGGTGGTCGGTATAAAACCACGAATCAGTTTGTGCTCGCCTTGAGTACCGGGGTCAAAAGACGTCAAACCGTGCTCAATGGCAAACTCAAGCCCTTGATAATAACACAGCTCAAAGTGCAAGCTGTCATACTCCCCAAGCGCGCCCCAATACCGACCATAAAGCGTGGTATTTTTATTATCTTTATGCACCCCATTATCAGGCGTGTCATATAAAAACAAGCTACTGGCAATCACTGTATGCTGCGCATCATACGCTTGCGCTAACATCAAATGCTCAGGCATGCTTGCCGCTAATGCCATAAAAAAATCCAAACTCAGATAAGGCTGCTGACCACGAACCGCATAAGTCATCACATAGCACTGATAAAAGCTTTGCCAATCCGCATCGGTAATCGCCTCAGCACATTTACGCGTGCAAGTGATGCCTTGGGCGGCAACCTTGCGGCGCTCCGCACGGATGTTTTTGCGCTTTTTGGCAGTCAAGCTCATTAAGAATGCTTCAAAATCAGCAAACGGCTGACTGTCATTCAGCAGGTCTTTATTTTGCCACAAAAACTGACAGCCTTGACGCTCAAGGATGGGATTATTAAAACCGTTATCATGCTCAGCACTACTAGCGGTGTATTGATTCAATGGCTTATTAATACTCTCAGAAACTGGAAAAGCGCGGCTTGCCATCGTCGCCATATCAGCGCTCACAAATAACCCATGCCAACCAGACGCTCCGACTTGCTTGGCAATATCATCCACCCCTGCCAGCGCCACTGTTATAATATCACTCGTTAAAACCTCGCCAGTCGCCAACCATAAGCGCGCGCC